>JAHJVF010000335.1 GCA_018828505.1 Bacteroidota bacterium
ACTGAGATATTATTTAGCTTCGAACCTTCCGGAGAATCGTGATACGGATTTTTACTGGAGAGATTTTCAGGCAAAGAATAACAACGAACTTGCCGACATCCTTGGTAACTTTATCAATCGTACTTTAACCTTTTCTCAAAAGCATTTCAATTCTGAAGTACCAGAGGTTAAAAATCTTTCTGAGATCGATTCAAAGATGTTAACTGCCCTTACTGAATATGTTGATAAAGTTGGTTTGCTTTACGAGCGAATCAAGATTAAGGATGCATTGACAGAAATTATGAATCTTGCTCGCGCAGCAAATAAGTTTTTCAATGACAGCGAGCCATGGAAAAGCGTTAAATCCGATAAAGATAAATGCGCCGCGACAATTTTTGTTTCGCTTCAAGTGATTAGAACGCTGGCAATAATGATTTCTCCGATCATTCCAGCTACTTCAGTGAGAGTATATTCAATTCTGAATCTTAACAATAACGAATTGAAAATGTGGAATAATGCTGCGGCTGCACTGTTATCGACTGGTCATAAAATCAATGCACCAGAAATAATCGTTAAAAAAATTGAGGATAAAGAGATTCTCCCCTTTCTTCCAAAAGAAGAAAAAGAAAAAGGAAACGAAATCTCTATCGATGAGTTTAAGCGTGTTGAAATCCGAGTAGCAAAAGTGTTAAGTTGCGAAAAGGTAATTAAATCAAAAAAATTACTAAAGCTGAAAGTTGATATCGGTTCAGAACATCGTCAAGTTATTGCCGGATTAGCTGAGTTTTACGAAGCGAAAGATTTAATCGATAAAAGAGTCTTAATTGTGTCTAACTTACAAAAAGCAACTTTAATGAATGAAACTTCTGAGGGAATGGTTCTGGCAGTTGAGGATAATGATAAAAAACTAAAATTGGTTGAAGTCCCTGAATCTTTGCCGCTTGGTGCAGTACTTAGATAGATTATTCATCCGTTATGGGTTAAACTTATTATCAAAATTAGAAACAAAAAATTAGTTCAAATAGGAGTAAGAATGAAAAAAAATCAGATTCAATTGCTTATCATGTTTATATTTTCAATTGGGTTAATTTCATGCTCATCGAGTAAGAAAGATATTGTTGTTGCAGAATTTGAGAATCAAAAGGTTTCTCTGGAAGAATTTGAAAATGTATACGCTAAGAATAATGGCGGATATGAGGCAGCGAAAGCCGATTCTCTCGCTAAGAAGAAAAATTTTCTCGATCTGTATGTGAATTTCAAAATGAAAATTCACGATGCTCGTAAAAGAGGTGTTGACCAGCTTCCGGATGTTGTCGGCGAGTTTACCGATTACAAAAGTAAAATCGGCGTGAGCTATCTTCTGGAAAAGACTCTGGTTGATCCCAACATCAAAGAATTATACGAGAAACGAAAGGAAGAATTACGCGTAAGTCACATAATGTTCAGACCCGATACAGCTGGTGAAGAAGGAGCATTTCAGAGAGCAAAAACAGTCCTTGATTCGATCAAAATGGGTAAGTCATTTGAAGAGATGGCTAAAAATTATTCGCAGGATTTTTATTCTGCCCCGAATGGTGGGGATATTTTCTATATCACTGCCGGAGAGATCATTCCATCCTTTGAAGATGCCTGTTATGCGTTGAAAAAAGGGGAAATTTATCCTGAACCTGTAAAGACTCAATTCGGTTATCATTTGATAAAAGTTACTGATAGAAAACCCAGAACGCCGGAAATTCGCGCAAGCCATATTTTGATTCAGCTTAAACCTGAATCAACGAGTGAAGATTCAGCAAAAGCACTTGAATTGATCACTGCAATCAAAGATAAAGTTAAGCTTGGTGAAGACTTTAATGAACTTGCCAAAGAGCTCTCCGATGATGAAGGCTCTAAATCGACCGGCGGTGATCTCGGTTACTTCACCCGCAGAATGATGGTGCAGCCATTTGATGAAGCCGCTCACAATTTAAAAATTGGCGAAGTTTCGGATATTGTCGTAACTCCCTTCGGTTATCATTTAATTAAGTTAGTTGATCGGAAACCAATAAAAACTCTTGATGAAGAAAAAGAGGTTCTGAAAGGTATCTATCAAAGAATTAAATATAATGAAGACCATAAAAATCTTGTTGATTCATTGAAAAAAGCATTCAATTACTATCTTAATCCGGAAATTTTCGATTTAGTTGAACAATACGCAGATACAACTGAAGTCGGTGAAAAATATTGGTCAAGCGATTTGAAAAAGAAAATTGGGAACTCTGTAGTATTTACTTATGCAGAAGAAGTGATGTCATTGGATTCGGTTATGGCACATGCAGAAGGTTTGCCCGATTATGTTAACCGTAAAATTAACAAAGCACTTTTCGAAGCACTCGTCAATAAGCTTGCTGAAACCGCTGTTCTTCAAAAGTCAGTTGACTACCTTCCGCTAAAATATCCTCAATTCAGCGAGTTAATGGAAGAATATAAGAACGGAATTCTTATTTTCAAATTGCAAGAAGAAGAAGTTTGGAACAAAATTGAAGTCAATGAAGAAAAACTAAAAGCACATTACGATGCTACAAAAGAGAAATATCAATGGCCGGATAGAGTTGAATATGCGGAGATCTTTGTGAAAACTGATTCTCTTGCCCAAGAAATTTATCTAAAGAATAAGAATGGTGAAGAGTTCGATACTTTAGCTTCACAGTACACGGAACGTCCAGGATACAAAGAAAAACATGGTCATCATGGAATTAAAGCGGTTCTTGATAATCAACTCTCAATGAAAGCAGACCAGCTCAAAGAAGGTCAGGTTGCGGAACCAATCGCTCACACGAATGGTTTTTCGATTGTCAAGTTGATCAAAAAGTATCCGGCTGGACAAAAAACTTTCGAAGAAGCATTACCTGAGGTTAGTGGAAGTCTGCAGGAATTAGAATCAAAACGTCTCGAGAAAGAATATCTTGATTTTCTTAGATCAAATTATAAACCTGAGATTAATTACGACAAGCTTGAAAAAGCATTTGCAGAATAAGCAGATCCTTTCTGTACTAGCTGCAGCTTTGTTTTTTTCAAGTTTGAATGGCTGTTCTAAGGAAGAACCTCCTGAAGATTATCTTGCAACGGTCAACGGACAACCGTTGACTCGTAAATTTCTTGCAAATAGAATCGATACTGTCGGTTTATCGAATTATGAACTGAGAGAGTTCATTGATAATTGGATTGAAACAGAGCTTCTTGCACAGGAAGCACTGAAGGAAGGTATCGAATATGACGAAGGATTTATCTTTCAGTATCATTTGAACAGTCGAAAGCTTCTTGCAGGTATTTTTTTAGAGAAGAAATTCAGGGAAGCGGATTTTCGGCCAAGCACTAAAGAGATAGAAGAATATTTTTCTAAGTACAAACAAGAGTTCGTTCTTGACTACGATATATACAAAGTAAATCAGATTGTTGTGAAAGATCTTCGAAAGGCCGTCGATCTAAGAAATACTGCAATACTTAAGCTCGATTTTAAAAACGCTGTTATTCAACTTCTTCAGGTTAAAGATATTTTAAATTTACGATATGATGTATATTTGAAAGATTTCGATGAATTACCTTACGAACTCAGCGGAATG
>JAHJVF010000336.1 GCA_018828505.1 Bacteroidota bacterium
CTTTAGGTCGGGGACCAGATTAACACCAAATGCTTTGGCTTTAGCCATTAAACAAGGCTATTTTGTGGCTATCCGAAGGACCCTTTGGAAAGCCCAGGAGTTTGGTGTTAGTTTTATCCCCCGACTAAAGTCGGGGGTTATGCATAACTTAATTTTGCGTAAGGTGACTTATTAATTTCTATCGGAACTTATTTCAAAACTTTTAATGGTATTGAAGCAGCACTGTCCTCGAATTTGTCTGTAACAAGCAGGTCTACTTCTTCTTCGCTGCTCAATAGATCTTGTAAAGTGAGTTTCCCCAACACATCATCAACTACTTTTTGCACCGTTTTCCAAACAGACCGGATCGAGCAATCGATTGAATTCGTGCAGATATCAATCGCACCGGAATGAGAATTACAAAACTCATCTTCGAATAATCTACCGCCAAGAACATTGAGTATATCCTGTAATGATGTTTGATTTGCATGGAGTGATAATCTGTAACCGCCAATTTGTCCACGCTCACTTTCAACCAAACCGCCGAGCCGTAAAATGCGCATCAGCTTTGCGACATTAGGAATTGTCAATCCCTCTAATTCACTTATTTCAGGAATTGTAAGACCTTTGTCAGATTTCTGTTTTGCAATCTGCAGCAAGCATCTCAATCCATATTCTTCTTGTGTGCTGAATTTCATTTTTTTCCTCTCACTTTAGAACCATTATCATCCAACTTTAATTATTGATAACAGGTATTTTTGAACCACATGCTTTTGCGTGAACGAGTTTTTCATAATTATCTTTTGTTATCGATGGACCTTCTTGTGTACAATGTTTATCAAATACTTTTGTAAGCTCACTGGCGATTTGTTCAGGAGTTTGACCTTCGATTTGATGACGCTGCATCATATAAAGGAGCTTGCCATTCTTTACAAGAGCAAGTGCCGGTGAAGATGGTGGAAAATCTCCAAGATAATTTTTCCGGACGTGATTGACTGCCTCTCTATCCTGTCCGGCAAAAACTGTTGTTAGTTTATCCGGAATGACAGAATGTTGTAACGCCAGAGAGACTCCAGGTCTTGCGCTTCCGGCAGCACATCCACAAACAGAATTAATAAAAATTAAAACTGATTCTCCATTCGTTTGCGATAAAATATTTTCGACTTGTTCAGGTGTTAGCATCTCTTCAAAACCGACGTAGGTCAATTCGTCACGCATAAATTGAACAGTTTGTGGATCATACATCGGCGGACGGGGATTCATATTTTGAAACATATCTTTTATCCTTCTTTTTGTTTGATTAAATCTAGGAATTACATCCCGAATATTAATTATAAAAAACCAAGTTTAAATTTGGCAACTTCCGACATCATATCGCGATTCCAGGTCGGATCCCACACAACATTTACTTTTGCATCAGTTACCCCTGGAATACACTTAATCTTTTCCTCAACTTCAGGAGGCAGCGAGCCAGCAACAGGACAAGCAGGCGATGTTAAAGTCATATCAACTTTAACAGTAGCATCCTCTTTGACAACGATTTTATAAATTAAACCAAGCTCGTAAATGTCTACTGGAATTTCCGGATCGTAACATTTTTTAAGAACTTGAATGACTTGCAACTCAATATGTTTTGTATCTATTTGTTTGTTCATTATTATTCCGTTGTTACGACTTCTGTTTTATTTTCCAACGCATTTTTAAGAGTGTGCCAGGCAAGGGTAGCACATTTTACTCTGACCGGATATTCAGTTACTCCGGAGAAGACAGCGAGCTTTCCCAAAGACTCCACGTCGAAAGATTTATCTGCTTTACCTGTAACGTAATTATGAAATTGTCTAAATATTTTATCTGCCTCTTCGACGCTTTTCCCTTTTACGATTGAAGTCATTATTGAAGCAGATGCTTTGGAGATTGCACATCCGGCGCCATCGAATCCGACGTCTGTAATCACACCATTCTCAACTTTCAAATACAAATTGAAATGATCACCGCAAAGAGGATTAAATCCTTCTGCAAAATGTGAAGCATCGTCAATCTTATGATAATTTTTTGGATGCTTGCTGTGATCGAGAATTACTTCTTGATAAAGTTCTCTTAAGTCAGACATTAACTAAATACCTTTATAACTTTTTTTATTGCTTCGGATAACATATCGATTTCTTTTTTCGTGTTGTAGAATGCGAATGATGCTCTTGTGGTAGCCGGAATGTTAAAACGCTTCATCAACGGTTGAGTGCAATGATGACCTGTGCGTACAGCGATGCCTTCATTATCCAATATCGTCCCGACGTCATGCGGGTGAATATCTTTTAATACAAAAGAAATGATTGAAGTTTTTTCGAGAGCGGTACCGATAATTTTCAGTTCGTTAATTTCAGATAAAACTTTTGTAGCGTAATTCAAAAGTTCCTGCTCATAAAGTGCAATCGTTTCGACACCAACTTTTGAAACGTATGAAAGAGCTTCACCGAGACCAATAGCTCCAACAATGTTTGGCGTCCCCGCTTCGAATTTAAAGGGGAGATCATTATATGTTGTTTTTTCAAAAGTAACGGATCTGATCATATCTCCTCCCCCTTGATACGGTGGAAGTTCATCGAGCAAATTTTTTTTACCGAATAAGACACCGATGCCGGTTGGTCCGTAAACTTTATGTCCGGAGAATGCATAGAAATCACAGTCCAAATCCTGCATGTCAATAGGAATGTGAGAAACCGCTTGAGCACCATCAACTAAAACAGGAATTCCGTGAGAATGTGAAATCTCGGTTATCTTTTTTATTAGATTGATTGTGCCGAGAGTATTTGAAGCATGAATCAAAGAGACCAATTTTGTTTTGGAAGTTATTAACCGTTCGAATTCATCAATTAACAACTCTCCATGTTCATTTATCGGGGCAACCTTTAGAATTGCACCTCGTTCTTCACATAAAATTTGCCATGGAACAATATTGGAATGGTGTTCCATGTGAGAGATAATAATCTCATCCCCTTCTTTGATGAATTTTCTTCCAAAAGTATTAGCGATTAGATTTATCGATTCCGTAGTTCCCCGCGTGAAAATTATTTCTTCATTACTTGATGCATTGAGGAACTTTTTTATGATCGAACGTGAATTTTCATAATATTCAGTTGCCAGCTGACTTAACGTATGAACTCCGCGGTGAATATTTGAATTTTCATTTAGATAGTAGGTGCTTGTCCGTTCAATTACCGATTTAGGTTTCTGAGTTGTTGCGGCGTTATCGAGGTAAACAAGTGGTTTACCTTTGATACTTCTATTCAGTATCGGGAAATCTTTCCGAATATTTTCAACATCAAAGTTTAACTTTGCAACTTCAGCTAAGTTAGTATCACGCTCCATCTATTTGTTCTTTCCGGAGAGGCTCCATTTCATTTTTTGAAAAACGATTTCGTTCATTTTTGATTTAAGCTCGTCAATTTTTATGAAATCGAGAATATCGTTAGTAAACGCATTGACTAAGAGAGATCGAGCATTCTCTTCGTCAATTCCTCTGGCTCGTAAGTAGAATAATGCTTCTTCATCTATTTGACCAACAGTAGCGCCGTGTGTACAGCGAACGTCATCGGCAAAAATTTCCAATTGAGGTTTTGTATCGATGCGTGCATTACCTGAGAGGAGTAAGTTTTTGTTCGACTGGTAAGCGTTTGTTTTTTGGGCATCTTTTCTGACTAAAATCTTTCCGTTGAAAACACCTTTCGAGTCATCGGCTAAAATACCTTTGTAAAGCTCATTACTAAAGCAGTGTGGTGTTGCATGATCGACTAACGTATGGTTATCGACGTGCTGTTTGCCGTCTACAAAATAGAGACCATAATAATTTGCTTCGCATCCCTTTCCATTTAAAACAGAATTTATGTCATTCCGAGTTAATGAGCCGCCCAGAGAAATACTGTGAGAAGTGTATTTGCTGTTTGCCTTTTGCTCCACTTGAATTTTGGAAATGTGAAATGAGTTTAAGCTATCATTCTGAATCTTATAATGATCAATAATTGAATTCTCACCGACAATAATTTCTGAAAGGGAGTTTGTTAAATATGGAGATTGAGAATTAGACTCATGAACTTCGACCAATTTCATTTGAGTATTTTTCCCAAGTACAAAAAGATTTCTCGGCTGCGAAAGGATGTTTACGTTTTCTTCTCCATTGAGATAGATCAAGTAAATCGGTTCTTCGATTATCTGATCTTCAGGAATGAATATGAAGGCTCCATCTTGCGCAAATGCGCTGTTCAATGCACTGAATCCATTATCATAAGCGGAATATTTCCCGAAGTGCAGTTCAAAAATTTCATTTTGTGCGGAACTTATTGTTTCAATGCTCTCAACTATTACACCGGGATTTGAAAGGTTAATTTTCGATAAATCCTTAGAAAGAAATCCGTTAATGAAAACAAGAACATTTTTATTTCGAATATCAATAAGAAGATTGTCGATTGTCGGTTTATGAGTAAAGTCATCTCTCTGCAAGCAGGATGGAATGAATTGATGGTTCAGAACATCCGAAACGCTTGTGTATTTCCACTCTTCGTTTTTTGTTGTAGGGAAATCAAGTTCATCGAATTTCGAAATAGCATCTTGCCTGAAAAGATGTAATTTCGTTTTAGATTTTCCGTCCCGCCTGCCTTCCCGCCTGCCTTCCCGCCTGCCTTTTTCAGTTCTAAGTGGCGGGCAGGTGAGATTTTGCTCAAACAATTTGAAGTTCTGAATATACCACTCTTTATCACCCATCTTTGAAATCGCTTTATCCAATAATCATTCCTTCGGAAATTGGCTCAAGATTCTTCCCATTCTTAAGCCAGTCGTAACCTTTGTCTTCAAGTTCAAGTGCTAATTCTTTTCCTCCCGATTTAACAATTTGTCCATCGTAAAGAACGTGAACAAAATCCGGCACAATGTAGTTTAGTAATCTTTGGTAATGAGTTACTATAACAATAGCCTTGTCTTTAATTTTTTCTTTAAGAAGATTGACACCGTTTGAAACAATCTTAAGAGCATCGATATCAAGCCCTGAATCAGTTTCATCGAGCAACGCAAGCTTAGGTTCAAGAATCAACATTTGGAAGATTTCATTTCGTTTTTTTTCTCCGCCGGAAAATCCTTGATTCACCGAACGACTGAGCATTGCTTCGTCCATATCAAGCATTTTCATTTGTGATTTCATAATCGAGAGGAATTCCATAGCATCAAGCTCCTCTTCACCGCGGTGTTTACGGAGTTCATTGACGGCAGTCTTTAATAAGGTCGCATTGCTAATTCCGGGAATTTCGACGGGATATTGAAATGCGAGAAAAATTCCTTCACGGGCTCTATCTTCCGGTTTCATATCCAAAAGATTTAACCCTTTGAATAGAATTTCACCGGATACTATTACGTATCCTTCTCGGCCAGCGATGACATTTGCGAGAGTACTTTTTCCTGAACCATTTGGTCCCATGATCGCATGAATCTCACTTTCATTGACCTTAAGATTTATTCCCTTGAGAATCTCTTTGCCTTCAACATTAACATATAAATTTTTAACTTCGAGCATTTATTTCCTTTAATGATTTTTTAATTCTAATTTTTACTGTACATCAATCCATAAAAAACTGAAGATATTAACCGACACTCCCCTCGAGACTGACACTTAACAATTTAGAAGCTTCGACCGCAAACTCCATCGGAAGTTCAAGGAAGACTTCTTTACAATATCCGTTAACAATAAGACTGATTGCATCTTCTTTTGAAATTCCACGTTGATTCAAATAGAAGATTTGATCTTCGCCGATCTTTGAAGTTGTTGCTTCGTGCTCAACTTTTGCAGTGGGATTATTCACTTCGAGATAAGGAAAAGTATGCGCACCGCATTTATCTCCAATCAATAAAGAGTCGCACTGTGAAAAATTTCGGGAGTTATCGGCTTTATTAGAAATCTTTACCAGTCCACGATAAGAATTGTTACTTCTTCCTGCAGATATACCTTTTGACACGATCGTACTTTTTGTGTTTTTCCCCAAATGTATCATTTTCGTTCCGGTATCTGCCTGCTGGTAATTATTTGTGAGTGCGACGGAATAAAATTCTCCGACAGAATTATCACCTAGTAAAATACAGCTGGGATATTTCCATGTGATTGCTGAGCCTGTTTCAACTTGCGTCCATGAAATTTTTGAGTTATTTCCCTTACAAATTCCTCTCTTCGTTACGAAATTATAAATTCCCCCTTTGCCGGTTTTATCTCCTGCATACCAATTTTGAACAGTAGCATATTTTATTTCTGCGTTCTCGAGAGCAACCAATTCGACCACTGCTGCATGCAGCTGATTTGTATCGCGGATAGGTGCCGTACAGCCTTCAAGATAGCTGACGTAACTTCCTTCATCTGCAACGATAAGCGTGCGCTCGAATTGGCCTGTATCAGCGGCATTGATTCTAAAATAAGTAGAAAGTTCCATCGGGCATCTCACACCTTTTGGAATGTAGCAGAACGAACCATCGGTGAATACGGCTGAATTTAATGATGCATAGAAATTATCAGTTGCAGGTACGACTGACCCAAGATATTTTCTAATAAGTTCAGGATGGTTTTGTATCGCCTCGGACATTGAACAGAAAATTATTCCAAGTTCAGAGAGTTTTTCCTTGTAAGTTGTTGCTACAGAGACACTATCGAATACAGCATCTACGGCAACATTAGCAAATCTTTTTTGTTCGGTAAGTGGAATCCCAAGTTTATCAAAAGCTTGAAGCAGTTCAGGGTCCACCTCATCAAGACTTTTCAACTGAACTTTCTGTTTTGGTGCTGCATAGTAGATAATATCTTGATAATCGATCGGATTATATTTTACATTCGCCCAATGCGGCTCTGTTAGTTTTTTCCACTGCTGAAATGCTTTTAACCGCCACTTGAGCATAAATTCAGGTTCGTTTTTTTTGTGGGAGATTAAACGAATAATATCTTCGTTTAATCCACGTGGAGCGGTTTCCATTTCAATATCTGTAATGAAACCGTATTTATATTCTTTTTCAGCTAATTCTTCAAGATTTAGAGCTTCATCGGGCATGTAATCATTTCCTAAACTTATTATTTCAAAATTTTTCTATACAAGATTAGCCAATCTGTATAAAAAAGTCAAGATAAGAATCTCTCAATAAATGAGCCTCATGAAAAAAATAGGTATATATCAAAAATGAATATTTGCCTTGTTAATCTTTCGGTAAAATTTTCCGCTGCTTACGGAGAGGTAGCTCATCACGGTTAAATAAAATTTGCAAGAATCAAAACTCAAATCTTACATTTCACTTCGATATTTTTTATATTGAACTAGTGAAAATGTTATTTCAAATAATTTTATTAACTAAAGAGGCGTAAAATGAAACAATTATTTTTATCTTTATTAATCCTATCCCTGTTCGGCTTCACATCTGAAATTATGGCACAAGAAGTTCAGACGGGAAAATTCCATACTTCTAATGCTGTAGAGGGCTATACCCTCGACAAGAATGATGGCGTCCGAACAATGCTTGTTGAAGTAGAATATCCTCTGCCATTCAATAAAAAACCTGAAGTAATGGTTGGAGTAAATCTGATCGATGCTTCCAACGCGCAAAATTTAAGATACAGCGTTGAGGTTAAATCTGTTTCACGTGATGGATTTACTCTCTTGGTAAAAACTTGGGCTAATACAAGGATCTTTGAAATTGGCGGCGGTTGGATAGCCGTTGCACCTCTATAAATATTTAGAAGTTATATAGCTTAATAGGATGGCAACTCA
This sequence comes from Bacteroidota bacterium, assembly GCA_018828505.1. Classification (GTDB taxonomy): domain Bacteria; phylum Bacteroidota; class Ignavibacteria; order Ch128b; family Ch128b; genus JAHJVF01. The sequence continues at coordinate 7,761 of JAHJVF010000336.1, forward strand.
TATAACTATTTGTTATTGGTGTTGCCATCGTCTTTACTATCCGTTTTTAATTCCAACCAATGGACGCAGTTTTCTTTTTTAAATTTGAATTAACTTTGTTGGGGAAAAATATCCTGAACAGATTCTCGAACAATATAAGTGACTGAATGGATGAGATCTCTTAACGGCCCAGTTCATAAATTCAGTGACGAATTGTTTAATTAGAAGGCTTTTTCTATATTTTTATATTTACAACATTTAAACATCATTGTATTCATAGTGCGGCAAGCCGCAATGGAAGATGTTTGATGGAAGATGGAAAATGGGTAAAAACAGCCTAAAATATTTTGACATAAAAAA
>JAHJVF010000337.1 GCA_018828505.1 Bacteroidota bacterium
AAATGATAGTACAACAAGACTCCCGATTCCGCCACCAGACTTCTCTCATCCACCGGGAATCTATCATGGAAGTTTTCAATTGACTCTTTCTCATCCGATAGGAGGGGCGCAGTTCTACTATACACTTGATGGTTCAAATCCCTCAACTTCGAGCAGTGTATATTTATCTCCGATATCGATAACAGCAACAAAAGTTGTTCGAGCTATGGCAACGGTCCCCGGAAGAGTTCCGAGTAATATTGCATCAGCTTCATATATATATCGACCAACAGGTAATCTTCCGATTTTTTCACTCGTTACAGATCAAGCTAATCTTTATTCACCCGACTCAGGTATATTTGTTTTTTACGATTCCTCAGGAAGTAAATGGGAACGACCAATTACCGTTCATTATTTTAATAGATTCAATTCAACTAACTTTGAAATTGATGGTGGAGTCCGTGTTCACGGCGGTGCATCTCGTGCATTTCCCAAAAAGCCGATGCGTCTGTATTTTGAATCGAATTTCTCGAGTGAAGAACTGAATTACAAGATGTTCAATAATTCAAATGTTGATAAATTTGACCGACTAGTTCTAAAATCCGGTGGTAATGATATGATTCAAGAATCCCCCAGATGGACTTTAATCAGAGATCAATTATTAACAGATCTATATGCCAAGCATAAAGGGTACTATACTCATGGTAATTATGCACAAGTTTATTTGAACGGTCAACCTTTCGGAATCTATAATACAAGAGAGCACATCAGTAAAAGTCTTTTGGAAAATTATATGGGTTTGAATAATGCTGATTTGAGAAGCAGCTGGTTCGCAGATATTGGTGATGATGTTCAATGGAATATTTTGTGGAATTTTATCTGGAATAACCCGGTGATCGATTCAGCGAAATTTTCTTATCTCGAGAGTATTGTGAATGTCGATGATTTCATAGACTATCAATTATTTGAGATTTGGGGAGGTAACGATGATTGGCCTCACACAAATTTCTATTTGGCAAAAGACCGCACGGGAGGAAGATGGAATTGGATTTTGTGGGATATGGATAGATGTTTCAGAACGCTCACCATTACGCCGTATAATACTTTCGCATGGGCTTTGCGGGATACTGTACGAAAAGATCTCTCTATAGAAGATGATCCTGGAAAAGTCGTTGGGACTTTAATGCTTCGCAGATTCATGACCAATCAAACTTTTAAAGATAAATTCTTAGCGCGATTCACTGATTTATTGAATACTGACTTTCAACCTGTGAATGTAAATCGGGTCCTCGATTCTCTAAAAACTTTTCTCAACAGTGATATAACATTCGAAACAGCAAAGTGGGGGAGCAGTTATTCAACCTGGATTGCGAACATTGACACTGTGAGGAGATTCATTGCTACACGCGTGGATAGTCTACAAAATTATGTTCGTGATTATTTTGAAATTACAAGCATGAAAAATGTGACTGTAGTTAATTCCAATCCATCTAACGGAAAAGTGAAAATAAATAATCTCGTTCTTCCACAAACCTCATGGACAGGGCAATATTTCAAGGGGATGAGAGTCACAGTTTCAGCACTTCCGTCCATTGGATATAAGTTCATCGGATGGTCTGACACCTCTTTACCCCAAACTGCAACATTCTCAAAAACAATTTCACAGGATTTTACCTTTCAACCAATTCTTCAGGCGGAAACGACACCTATTTCAATTGCGGCGAATGATGTTATCATCAATGAATATTGGTTAAATGACAATGGGACAAAATATTCATCCATCCAAAATAAACCAATCCAGGGAGCATGGGTCGAATTACTCGTTACGAAAGAAGGCGGAGTCGATCTGCGAGGCTGGCGGATCACTAATAATAAAACTAAAATTCAAAGAGACCCTGGCAACTTAAGTGAAGGATCAATAATATTTAGTCAAATTCCTCAATTCGGCAAGATTCCGAAAGGGACAAACATTTTAATAATCACCGAGAGCAAACCATTAAATGATTACTATTTCCCGGTTGATGATCTTGATCCTTCAGATAGCACAATGATATTGTATACTCGAAATGGAAACATTACAGCGGATTTCGATCCTTTCTTCCGGTTGAGAGAATATAATGATAGAATCGTTCTCCTACATCCTGGAATGAGTGATAGTTTCGCTGATGATATCGGAGTCGATTTTATATCAGAAGGGGATTCAGTAACGCCTGCAATATTTGGCGTTTCCACATACGGGGTTAATTTTATAAATCCATTTGTTGGAATTGGGGATGACGATGGTGCAATATTTGTAAATAGTGCGGTCGGAAACTTCAATAATGATAATGGCATTGATCCTATCCCCGGCGATAACCGTCCTGGAGTCGGGGGATGGATTGTTGATCCGTCAAAAGAATTTACTGGAGACGATCCAACGAATCCTCTCGCGTCTAATATTCTTACACCAGGTAAGAAGAATTTCTTTATAACAACCGGTGTCGAAACAGAAATTGTTCCAACACAATTTGCTCTCTATCAAAACTATCCAAATCCTTTCAATCCTACCACGCGAATCCGATTCAGCTTACCCAAAACCGAAAAGGTTGAGTTAAAAATTTATGATATCCTCGGACAGCAGGTTGCCATTGTTGTGAACGAAATTAAAAATGCCGGTACCCATGAAATTATTTTTAACTCTTCCGATTATAGGTTAGCAAGCGGTGTATATATTTATCATATCACTGCTGGCGATTTTAAGTTAAGTAAGAAAATGTTGCTGCTGAAGTAACAAGGATAAGAAAATAAAATTTGGAGTACTCGAATTTGCGTAAATTTTTTATTCTAACAGTAATGTTATATCCAATACTTTCGTTCGGGCAAAAAATTTATATAAACGAGTTTCTTGCTATCAACAATTCGATAAATAGGGATAATTTCAATCGGTATGAAGATTGGATAGAACTTTATAATCCAAATTCATATTCTGTTCTTTTGAGGGGATATCGACTGACAGATGACAAGCTCGCACCTAATAAATGGGCATTCCCGGATAATATCATAATCCCTGCAAAAGGTTTTTTATTGATTTGGGCTTCAGATAGGGATACTGTTGTGAAGAGCTTTATCCATGCGAAATTTAAACTCAGCGGCAGTGGAGAATTCATCGGACTGAGTTCTCCATCTCAACTTTATATTGATTCAATGACATTTGGTCAGCAGACAGCAGATATAAGTTACGCAAGAAAACATGATGGGAGCTCAACTTGGCAGTTCAGTCCAACACCAACACCGGGTATATCTAATGACAGTCTTCATCTTGTTCCATTGCAGCCGCCGATCTTTTCGAGAACCTCGGGTATCTATTCAACTCCTATTTCTGTAACGTTAAGCCATCCCACGCAAAATGTTAATATATATTTTACGCTCGATGGATCGAATCCCTCTACGGCGAGTTCCAAATATGTATCGGCGATTAATATCGAATCAACAAAGGTTTTAAAAGCATTTGCTGCATCTTCAACCCGAAAGCCGAGTGAAACGGTTTCGTATACATTTATTATTCAACCTCAAGGAAATTTACCAATTTTATCTTTGATCACTGATCCCAAAAATCTTTATTCAGCAGATTCAGGAATATTTGTTTACTACGATTCTACTGGAAGTGACTGGGAAAGGCCGGTCACCGCACATTATTTTAACCGATCTAACAACACGCAATTTGAAATTGATGCAGGTGTTCGAGTTCACGGCGGCTCTTCCCGAAGCAGAACGAAAAAATCACTAAGATTATACTTTAAATCAAAATATGGCGAACCGAAGTTAGAGTATAAATTATTTAACAATTCGAATATTAAAAAATTTGATGAATTAGTTATTCGTTCGGGGTCGAACGATATGTATCAGATGAGCAGCAGATGGTCGATGGTGCGAGATCAATTAGTTAGCGATCTTTATTCTAAAACTCGAGGCTATTATACGAAGGGAAATTTTGCACAAGTATATTTAAATGGGAAGCCGCACGGGTTGTACAATATACGTGAACATGTGAGTTCAGATTTTATTAAGGATAATTTAGGTATTTACGATCCTGATCTGTTGGAAGATTTTAACGCTGAGCTTGGAGATAAAAATGAATGGAACATTCTGTGGAATTTCTTGCATGCGAACACTGTATTAGACAGCGAAAAATACAAATTTGTTGAACAGAGATTGGATATTGATAACTTTATCGATTATCAAATCTATGAAATATATGCTGGTAACGAAGACTGGCCTCATCATAACATTTATTGGGTAAGAGATCGAAAAGGCGGAAAATGGAATTGCATTCTGTGGGATGTGGATCGTGCTTTCAGAACATATTCACACAGTTTATGGAACTCACTTGCATGGGCACTAAGAGATACAGTTAGGACTGACTTATATTACAGCGATGCTCCATATAAAGTACCCGCAACAATCGTTTTGCGGAGATTAATGACGAATGAGACCTTTAAAAATAAATTTATAGCACGATTCACTGACTTGCTGAATACCGAATTCCAACCGATAAATGTAATCCGTGTTCTTGATTCATTAAAGCTGCATCTCAATAGCGATATAGAATTCGAAACAAGAGCATGGGGAAGTTCATATCAACGGTGGATGCAAAATTTAGATACAATTCGAGTGAATATCACTGTGAAAATTGATAGCATGAAAAAATATATCCGCGATCAGTTCGGATTCAGTGGTATGAAATCCATCAACGTCAAAACTCCAAATCCTGCGAGGGGAAGAATTTGGGTAAATAATTTGTTGGTCCCGGTGGGGAGTTGGAGCGGAGAGTATTTTAAAGGTTTCAAAGTTACTATTTCAGCGACGCCCTCTGTTGGTTATAGATTTGTAAAATGGACAGATACAACATTATCGAGTAAAGCTACTTTTACTAGAACAATTTCAAGCACAACAAACCTTGAAGCGATATTTGAACCGGATACTTCAGTTATCGCAATTAAAGCGAACGATGTAATTATCAATGAATATTGGTGCAGCGATAATGGCACAAGATATCCGAGTATTGGATTTAAACCAATTGAAGGCTCGTGGATTGAACTTCTTGTTACAAAGTCGGGGGGTGTCGATCTTCGCGGATGGAGATTAACAATCAATACAACCAAAACAAAAAGGAATCCACTAAATCCTAATGAAGGTTCTATTGTCTTCGGGTCCATATCTCAATTAGCTAATGTTCCCAGAGGAACTTATGTATTGATAGTTACAGAAAAAAAACCACTTAATGATTATCACTTTCAAGATGACGATCTCGATGCTTCGGACAGTACCTTGATACTCTATATAGGGAATAGGAACTTGATATTGAATTCCGATATTGCTTTTAACCTTCCTGAATTGAACCATAGCATTGCATTACTCCATCCCGGAAAAACTGATTCATATGATGATGATATTGGAGTCGATTTTATAGCAGAAAGTTCAACCGTAACGCCAACTTCATTTGGGATAACTGCAAACGGTGTGAATTTCACAAATCCTTTTGTTGGGATTGGTGATGATGATGGTGCAATATTTGCAAATAGTGGAATCGGAATATTTAATAATGACGATGGAATCGATCCTACTCCACACGACATTTATCCGGGCAGAGGCGGTTGGATTGTAGATCCTTCGAAAGAATTTACCGGTGACGATCCTGCAAATCCAAAGGCGCTTAATATTTTGACTCCGGGAAAAAGAAATTACTCATTAACTACAAATGTCACTGGAGAGATAATCCCAACTGAATACAAGTTGTATCAAAACTATCCCAATCCATTTAATCCAAGTACAACAATAAAATTCAGCATTCCGCACTCCGCATTCGTCACTTTGAAGGTCTATGATATTCTTGGAAGAGAAATTGCAAACTTAATGAACGAGTATAAATCTGCTGGTTCTTACGAAGTTAATTTTGAAACTTCAAAATATCATTTAGCGAGCGGGATTTATTTTATACGGCTTAATGCCGGTAAGTTTGAAAGTGTAATTAAAACGATGTTACTGAAATAACAACTCATATCTCATAGTGCGGCAAGCCGCAATGGAAGATGTTTGATGGAAGATGGAAA
>JAHJVF010000338.1 GCA_018828505.1 Bacteroidota bacterium
AACATAACAGTTGATTTCAAGAATCCACCAATCCAACCTCCAAAATAATATGAACTTAAAATTGCAAAAAATATTTTTAGCGGTACTCATTTCGACTTTTTCATTTCAAATTGGTCTTGCTCAGAAATTTGGAATACTCTCAGGCAAAGTATTAGAAGAAAATGGCACGCCTTTGATCGGAGCGAATGTCAGAATTGAAAAAACACTACTCGGCTCTGCAACAACCGCTAAAGGAACTTTTCGAATTACCAAAATACCGATTGGTGAAATCTCAATTAGAATTTCAATGATCGGATACGAGACTAAGCTCATCGGAAATATTCTTATCAATCCGAATGAAGAAACTAAAGTCGAAGTCCGGCTTAAACAAGCTCCAATTGAAACAGGCGAAATTGTTATTACCGCAAGTAAATACGAACAAAAAATTTCTGAAATTCCGGTAAGCATAAATCTCATTACTTCATTCGATCTCAGCAAAAAAAATATAGCAGAATTTGAAAATGCTTTACGTTACGTTCCGGGTGTTAACGTTATGTATGATCAAGTAAGCATACGCGGTTCGAATGGTTACAGTCGTGGTGCTGGTTCAAGAGTAATGATACTGTTCGACGGTATCCCGCTTTTCAGCGGTGATACAGGGGAATTAATTTCTCAGGTCATCCCTGTTCATGAAATTGAAAGAGTGGAAATAGTAAAAGGTTCTGGTTCAGCTCTTTACGGTTCAAGTGCAATGGGGGGAGTGATAAATATCATATCAAAAGAAACGAGCGGAAATCCGATCTACTATTTCAAAACGTACGCAGGAATTTATGACAAGCCATATTATGATGAATGGAATTGGTCGGACAGAACGAGAATGTTCAATGGATTAATTTTGTCACATTCACGACGGATTGGAGACCTCGGATTAAGTCTTTCATTTTTCAGATATGAAAATGATTCGTACAGATTAAATAATTTTACAAAACGATATAATCTTTTCTTGAAATCTAAATACAACTTTTCAACTTCTGAGAATTTATCATTTCTTATCAACCTGGTAACATACAACAGCGGCAATTTCGTCTTCTGGCGCGATTCAAGAAATGCATTGATACCTCCTGCAGACGATATCGGGCAGACGATCGATGCATTCAGATTTAATTCTCATTTGATCTATCAAAAAGCATTCTCCGATAATTTTTTATTGAGTGGAAGGTTATCACTTTTTCATAACGATTGGCGTGATAATACTGAATCCAGGAATCATTCAAAGAGCGATGTGCTCAGAGGTGAAGTCCAGGCGAACTATTTTATCAGTGAAAATAATACATTAACAACAGGTATTGAAGCTAATGTTTCGCGTGTTCAATCGAATATTTTCAGCAACCCGGTTGCGTATGGAGCTGCTTTTTTTGCCCAAGATGAGTTTAAGCTTTTCAAAAATTTCAAAACAACTGTTGGCGGAAGATTTGATTTTCAACAAATCGATACTTTGGTTTCAAAGTCTAATTACAATACTGTCCTCTCAGAATTTCTGTTTAATCCGAAAATCGGACTTAACTACTCACTCAATGACGATCTTTTTCTCAGAGCGTCCGTGGGACGTGGTTATCGTGCTCCGACCGCTGCTGAATTATTTACTGAAACATTTGTTGGTGGCCTAAAGGTAGTTCCAAATCCCAATTTAAAATCAGAATCAAGCTGGTCGTTCGAATTCGGTGGAAACTACACACATTCAAATTTATTTAAGATCGATGCCGCAGTTTTTCAAAATGAATATTATGATCTCATCGAACCTGGTTTTGATTTCAAAGGAAAAATAATTTTTGATAACATTACACGTGCAAGAATTCAAGGATTAGAGACTCAACTCGAAGTTAATTTGCTTCATAATCATTGGGATTTGAATTTCGGACACACATTTCTTTGGGCGCGTGATTTGAAAATGAACAGCTTCTTGAAATACAGGCCCCGGCATCTATTCTATCTTAATTCTATTTGGAAGTATGATTTTGTTGAACTTGGAATTGACTTTCGTTACTGGAACAGAATCGAAACTATCGATCAGGAGTTCGTTCAGTTAAATCTTATAAAAGATGGCGATCTTCGGGAGAAAGTTTTTGTTACAGATATTCACCTGAAACTTGATTTGATCCATTTAGGATTCCCTGCACGGGCATATTTCAGTGTAAATAATTTATTTAATTATAATTATGTTGAATTGATCGGCAACGTTGCCCCGATACGACATTTTATATTTACGATCGAAGGACTGTTTTAATAATTAACAGAAGTTACGCATATTTGAAAAACTAATACCAAAATCCGAAATCCTAAACAAATTCAAAATACTAAATTC
>JAHJVF010000339.1 GCA_018828505.1 Bacteroidota bacterium
GAACACTGGCTCATTTCAATGGCCTCACACAAATTTACCCAACTTCTTTCAGCAGGCTTGATTCTTTAAAGACTTTAGAACCTCTTTTCCTAACTATTGCGGAAATCAAAGCGCAAAATTGGAATGCCTACGAAGCTTATGAAGGAATGCTTGTACGCGTTAATAATGTTACTGTTTCGGGTTCCGGGAATTGGGTGGGAAATATTAACTATGTAATAAATGATGGTACAGGTACTACATTACTGAGAATAACAAGGGGTACTACACTAGTTGGTCAGCCAATACCAACCGGCACGTTTGACGTGATTGCAGCACTCGGAGCTTACAAAACTTCAGCTCCTTATGATGCAAGCAGTTATCAGCTTCTTCCACGAACAATTTCGGATATCATAACAGACAATAAGCCGCTAATCATTCTTCCGGTCATCGCATCGAACATCACGTCGACATCGTTCAAAGTATTTTATGAAACTCTGCGTGATGGTGATACTGAAGTCAGATATGGATTAACTCCCTCTCTCGAACTTGGAATGCTGAAAGATGCTGCGTTAACAAAAAATCATTCAGTAACAATTTCCGGATTAACTTCACTAACGAAATATTATTTCAAAGTTTATTCAACAAATACAGCGGGCACAAGTGAAGGACCACTCGAAACTGTAACGACTGCTTCTACGAATCCATCTACCGGAATGATTAATGTGTATTTCAATTCCACAGAGAATAAATGCAGCTTCATATTCAATCGATATGGCGCTCTACAGTTTTTATAATCAAAATACTCTTGTGAATGCTTTGATCGCTGCAAAGAATCGTGGTGTAAAAGTCAGAATTGTTTATGACAAGCGAACCACTCAAAACTCCATGCAATCATTGATAAATGCTGGATTTCTAATTAGTAAACGCCCGAGCATCAATGGGATTATGCACAATAAATTTTTTGTTTTCGATGGGCGAGATACTGAAGTGTCTAATGATTGGGTTTGGACCGGATCATGGAACGTTTCCGGAGATGAGAGTGCATGGATAAACAACGTGATCGAAATAAATGATTATGCTTTGGCTCAAGCTTATACAAAAGAATTTGAAGAGATGTGGGGAAGCAATACCGATACACCTAATTCATCGCTGGCTAAGTTCAGTTCATTCAAAACAGATAATACACCTCATTTTTTTACAATTGGCGGAAGAGAAGTTCAGCTCTATTTCAGCCCTTCTGATCAAACGACATCGAAAATTAAAAACACTCTTGCAACAGCTGACTCAAGCTTATTCTTCGCCCTTCTTTCTTTTACAAGGAGCGACCTCGCTAATGAAATAGTAGCCAGAAAAAATAATGGAGCTATTGCCCGCGGAATAATAGATAATGTGAATGATTCCGGCTCACAATTTTTATTTTTAAAATCAAATATCGAAGCATTCGATTATAATCTTGGCTCAACTCTGCATCATAAATATGGAATCGTCGATGCTTCATATCCAAGCTCAAATCCATTTGTGATAACAGGTTCACATAATTGGAGCAATGCGGCAGAACAGGACAATGATGAAAATACTTTGATAATAAAAGATATTTTCATTGCAAATCAGTTTATGCAAGAATTTAAAAGACGCTATAATGATCTTGGCGGCACTGGGACTTTTGTCGTTCCGACTTATGTAAATGTGGAGAATGAGAGTCTATTACCAACTGAAATTAAGTTATACCAAAATTATCCCAATCCCTTCAATCCTGTGACTACGATTACATTTTCGCTTCCTTCTGAAAAAAATGTAACGCTTTCATTATTCAACACACTCGGACAAAAAGTGCGGACTCTTTTTGAAGGTAATGCAAAAGCCGGAAAGACTGTGATTGATTTCAAAGTCAATGAATTGCCGAGTGGAGTTTATTATTATCAAATTAATACCGGAGAATTTCAGACATCGAAAAAGATGATTTTGATGAAGTAAAATTGTTAGCTAGAAACCGAGACTGTCTCAAAAGTCATATTTTCTCGATACTCCCGACAAGGGTTAATAATAGCTTGTCGGGAACTCGAAAACCTCAATAATGAAAGGTTCTCGCCCGCCTGCCTCGCCTGCCCGCCTAATTGTTTCTCGTGAGGCAGGCGGGTCAGACCAAGTTCGGCGGGCAGGAGTAATCCTGATTCATCGGGTTGTATCGAGAGAACCGTCTGAGACAGCCTCATCTCTTAGCATAAGTCTTCCGGAGTTCGGTTCTTTTTAACATTTTCCTTATTTCAGGGAGAAATAGTAAAATCTATCTTTTACGGAGATCATTATGAAATATAAATTCATCACAACTGTACTTATAATTTTTTCTTTTCACCTTTCTCTAAATTCTCAACCGGCAAAAAAGTACCTGGTTGAAATAAAATGTCCTCAAGGAGAGATCAATAAAATTATCGAATCTGATATCGATATTTTTCATCAATTCAGCGAAACTGTAATCGCTAGCGCTTCGGCAAATGAAGTTATCAATCTCAAAGAGTCGAATTTTCAGTTTAGAATTCTTGATGAAAATATCAGTAATGAAAAGTATTTTTTAATAACTGAAAAATATGGGAGGAAACTCGATCAGTCAAAGATTTCCGGCAAAATTGTCTACTCTGACGATCAAGCCGTGATCATTAAAACAGATGACCTTCCATTGGAAGGGTTAAAGACAGAACGTTATGCCTTTGTTGAACTCCAAAAAGTTAGAATCGCTCAAAACACTTTCATATCATCACCAATAGCCGCCTCACCAGCCGATTCAATTATTTCAAGTCTTATTTCAAAAGTGAATAAGGACAGCGTTAGAAGCTATGTTCAGGCATTGCAAGATTTTCAAACAAGATTTTGCCTCGCTTCAAACCGTGATCAGGTTGCAGAGTGGATTAAAAATAAATTCTTATCCTTTGGAATTACAGATGTAGTAATTGATTCATTCCCTTTCAGCAGAAATTGGGGAGGAACGGTTTATAATACCTATCAAAAAAATGTAATTGCTACGATTCGTGGATCAATCAATCCGAATAATATTTATATTGTAGGCGGGCATCAGGATTCATATTCGTCGGGAAATCCTTTATTAATAGCACCCGGTGCGGATGACAATGCGAGCGGCACTGCAGCGTCACTTGAGTTTGCACGTGTTTTAAAAGGGAGTGGCTATAATCCCGAGGGGACAATTAAACTTATGACATTCGCGGCTGAAGAGCTTGGTTTGCACGGCAGTAACGTCTATGCCAATAATGCAAAAGCACAGAATATGAATATTAAACTGATGATTAATCATGATATGATAAGCAACGAACCGAGAGCAACAAATAGAGCAGTTAGTTTATATTATTACACCGGTGCGGAGAATGTTTTAGCTAAGGCGAGAGAATTAACCCAGCGTTTTACAAATTTAACTCCAATCACAGGTGGGCCTAACAGCAGCGGTTCAGATAGTTATTCGTTTTGGAGAGTCGGTTATCCGAGTATATTCTTTTTCGAAAATGTGTTTTCGCCATTCTACCACTCAACAA
>JAHJVF010000340.1 GCA_018828505.1 Bacteroidota bacterium
AATTTTATCTATGTATATTTTTTTATCCTTTGCATTTTCAAGAATGTGATCATAGAGAGTTGTTCGGACTTCTTTTGTAAGAATTGGTTGATTGTATTTTGTTCCCCACACAGTGTGAACCCAAATTTTTACGTATGACATATTTCTTTTTTGGGCTAAAGCCCGTTTTGTTGTTGTTTGTTCTTGAACCCCAGCTTAAAAGCTGGGGTTATAAATCAATTAACTTTGAATACTATTTAACTATTCTGATCCCGACTTGTCGGGATTCCACAACATCTAACAAAATTAGTAACCTAATCGATGAAACAATTACTCTAACTCCAACCTTTAGCGAAGCCATTGGCATAGCAACTCCCACCACAAAGTGGACTGCCACCCGCCGCAGGCGGGCGTTAAAGCCACAGGTGGTCACTTCGTGATAGGTACGACTATATCGCACTTTGTGATAAGTTATGGATTATTTTATAACTCCTGTAAATAACAAAAACAAACTATTGATTATTTTAAATGGCAATAGATGAATCATAAGATCAGACTAATTATTTACTTATTATCCAATAAAAAATTTCTTTGAGTTTAGGAGATTTACCGTAACTTAAAATTCCAACTCTAAAGATTTTACCAGCGATGAAAATCACGATTAGAATTCCGACCAGCATTACTCCAATTGTGAGAATAAATTCAATAAGGGGCGGCTGAACGATATTAATTTTCATTGTCATGATCGGAGCAGTTGTAAACGGAATGTAAGAAAGAATTTTTACAAGATCTGAATTCGGTTCATTCATAATTTGAAATGAAAGCATAATTGGAATGACAAGGATCAAACTGACATAACTTGTAAACTGCTGTGCTTCCTGTTCTGTATTTGCGAGCGAACCAATAGCAACAAAAATCGCGGCGTAAAATACATAACCGAGTGCAAAATAAATGAAGATCAAAATCAGATTTTCTAAATTTATAAATGATGCGCCTACCGGTCCGGAGATCGCAATGCCAAGCAGTCCCCAAACAATTATTTGAGTTAAACCAAGTGCGCTTAACCCGATTATTTTTCCAGCCATTAATTGGTCCGCGGTGCAGGATGAAACTAAGACTTCAATTATTCGATTTGATTTTTCTTCTACAACACTTCGTACGAGCATTCCACCAGTAAAAATGATCATCATCATTAGAAGTAAAACAAAAATATATGACGACCAAAATGTCTCCATGAAAGATGTTTCTTTCTCTTCTCCCGATTTCGAGATTTTAACCGGTTTTATTTCAAACTTTTTTCTAAAACTTTCAACAAGTTCGGGCGAAAGTCCGGCCGAAATAATCTTTCGTTCAGAGATTATTTGATTTAACTTATTCTCGAATCTGTTTATGTCCTTTACGTTGGAAACGTTTTCACCGCGGAATTCCATAATTACCGAATCAGTTGCGACTTGTTTGATCAATACATATCCGTCGATCTTTTTATCGAAAACAAATTTATCTGCAGAAGATTTATTCGCTTCACAATTGTTCTCTGAATTCTGAACTTTTCGGAAAATGTAACTCGGCTGGTTATTCTTTGTTTTGTATTCTTCTATCGATTCAACAAAATCAGTGAAAATCGAAATGTTACATTCAATAAACCCAAATGCTTTCGTTTCAGATTCTTCTTCCAGTCGTAAGAGTGCCGGAATAAACGCCATACCAACAAGGATTACTGGGAATAAAATCATGAAAATCAAAAAAGCCTTCGTCTTGACTTTTTCAAGATATTCCCATTTAGCAACTGAAAAAACTTTTCTCATCGCTTCTCTCCTGACAATTTGTTCGCATTTGAAACCGCCTCAATAAAGATGGAATTGAGAGAGGGTTCTTTGATATCAAATCCGGTTATCTCATACTTTTCGATAAGTTTTCTTAAAAGTGTTTGAGAATCAACTCCGGTTTTCAAAACTACCTCAGAATAATTTTCATAGACATCGGCACTCGATACTTCAGGAAAGCTTTGAATATCATTTCCGATTTGAGTTGACTTTATCACCAAAGATATCTTACCGAAATTTTTCTTTATCTCGCTTAGCTTACCTTTCAGAATTTCTTCCCCTTTGTTGATCAAAAGAATCTGACTGCATAATTTTTCTGCAACTTCCATTTGATGAGTGGAGAGCAGGATAATTCTACCATCATCTAAAAATTCTTGGATAAGATTTTTTATCAGCTGTTGATTTATCGGATCGAGTCCGGCAAATGGTTCATCCAAGATCAGTATCGTTGGATTATTAATAACTGCCGCCACAAATTGAATTTTTTGTTGATTCCCTTTTGAAAGCTCATTCACTTTTTTGCCGGCGTAATTGCTTATTTCCAGCTTTTTAAGGAAGTGAATTGCCTGATTCTTTGCCTCTGAGTGTGAAAGTCCGCGCAGCTCTCCGAAATAACAAAGAACATCGATCACCCTGCTTTTGGAATAAAGTCCTCGCTCCTCAGGTAAGTAACCGACTTTGTTTCGAAAGTTTTCGTCTGCAATTTCACCATTAAAGTGAATCTCGCCCCGATCAGGTTTTATGATGTCAAGTAAACATCTTATCGTTGTAGTTTTACCGGCGCCATTCGGACCGAGAATACCGAAAATTCTGCCCGGCTCAACATTGAACGAAACGTCGTTTACCGCAATTACATTCTTGAATTCTTTATGAAGATTTTTAACGCTTAACATGGTGCTTAAATTAGTAGGAAAGAATATCTATTTCAACTTTTATTGTGTGGATGATTTGATCTTATTTTAGAAGCCCAACTTTTTTGCACTATAACTACTGTTTTCAAAAAAAAATAATGAGATTAAAATTATTACGATAGTAGTTAAAGATATTTTTTTTGATGTACAACCCCTTTCTTGGGGTTGACCAAAAAGTAATCCACCAAGGCGGACACAAAGGACTTTTTGGTCACCCACTAAGTGAGTAAATTTTAAATTATCACTTACAGTTCACTTTAGTGAACTGACTATAAAACCTATAACTACCAAACGGCTTTAGCCTCATTATAGTGTGGCTATCCGAAGGATCCTTTGGAAAGCCAATAGTTTTTATTCTCCCTCCGTATTCGGCAAGTGATAAAGTAATTATAAAAATAACTTCCTAGCGCGGCAATCCTCAATGTTTGATGTTTAAGGGATAACGGTTGATGTAAATAGGTCTCAAATAT
>JAHJVF010000341.1 GCA_018828505.1 Bacteroidota bacterium
CTTGAAATTCATCTACAAGAACAAACTGAAATTTATTTTGATAATGCTCTCGCATCGAATCGTCATCTAAAAGTATTCGCACTGCAAAGTAAATCATATCATCGAAATTGATGAATTTATTCTCTGACTGAAGCTTAAGATATGTGTTGAATATTGGTTCGAAAGGAAAAAGTTGATCTTCCAAATCAATATTGACTTCTGTGATTGGAATCAGCTCAAGTTTAGTTTTTCGAAGTGCGCTGAGGAATTTATCTAAAACATCTACATTTCTTTTTTGAGGAAGTTCGACGTGCTGTTGGATTGCATCTTTCATCAAATTGCGTTGGTAAGTTTTTTCTTTTGCAGAATCGAACTGCCAGCCAAATTTCTTTTGAAGAATTTGGTAACCGAAGGAGTGAAATGTGCGTACCTCAACATTCGTTATTTGTTTGCTCTTAAGCCGGGCAATCATCTCTTCGCTCGCTTTTTTATTGAATGCTAACGCAAGTATATTGCCGGCTTGGATACCGCAATTGTTCAAATTCACTATTCGATTTATCAAAGTTTTTGTTTTTCCCGACCCGGCCGGAGCTAAGACACGGATAGGTCCTGCAATATGATCCTTTGCTTTACTTTGCGATTCATCCAAATCATCATCAATCTTAAATTTATTAATTTTGACATTATTGACGTTGGTGCGGATTGTATCCAGGCAAGTTTGCACACTATTAATAATCTCGGAACTGCTGAAGTGAATTATAGAAGAATCTTTCCTTTTCAATATTCTATCGCTATCGATTATATTAGATATGGTATGAGAAACTCTACTATCGATCTCGACAAAAATTTCTTTCCCATTGTAATTTAATAAGAAGTCGAAATAATGGCTCCCAATTCTGACTTGTGAATGATATTGAATTTGAGCTTCGTCCAAAGCATTTTTTAATATCATTTCAACGGGAGTGAAGATATTATTTTCGATCTTCAATAAATTATTCGCTGTGAATTGATAAGTACATCTGTCGAGCAGAGCGATCAATTGTTCACAAAGAAGAAAGTTGATCACGCTATCGTAGTCTCTATGAATTGAAGTCGATGTAATGAACCTCTTTTTATATTCAGATTTATCGATAGTAGAGAAAAAACAAATTACTTTTTTTGTGAACCAACAAGGGAAGAGAAGTTTATCTACAATGGTTTGAACTTCGGCAATGAATCTATCAAATGGTAAGTCTTGATACAGCACGATAATATTGTATTTAGATAATTTTGATATCTCGCTTTTAGATAAATCTCCTTGCCGCAAGCAGCGAGGTATCTTTGAATTATACATAGTTTCATCGCCCCAAGGAGCGGGGAACCTGCCCGACGGTTTACATACCGAAGGTATGCAGGCGGATTTAACCCTTGTCCTACTCTTGCGGATTAAAGAAGATGATTCGGCATAAAAGGTTTTTAACTTATTTTTTCTACATTCAGAAAGAAATTGGTCTTTTATCTTTTCGTTGGAATTGAATATGGAAAACCCTCTTCCCTTCGAGAGGAAATAATTCAATCGCTCAAAGAAGAAAGTGAAATCGAACTGATTCATATATTTAACTCATACCTTAGGAGACTGAGTAAAAACCCGAAAATGTCATTCCCGCGCCTGCCACCCGCCGAAGGCGGGCTATTTTATGGCAGGCCAGCCAACTTCTATTCCACGTGGCGGGCTGGTCGAAGGAGTCCGTTGGCTAACGGACGACTGAGAAATCTTAACAAAATTAAAGATTCCTCCCTTCAGTCGAAATGACAAACACACTTTTTATACAAGCTCTTAGGTGTAATGTAGACTCATAAATGAGCCGAATCTAAAAAGGTCATTTCAACAGTTTTCGGCTGCGTTTTTTAGTTGAAAACAAAACATTTCTATAATGATAGTAGCTTTTTAGAGTAGGCTCATAAATAATTTACCATTAAGATAATTGTTTATTTATTTCCCCGAGTTTAACCGTAGTCATACTTCCGATCTTGAGAATAAAAAGCAGAATTAATGTTGACTGAATACCAATTGTTGGAACAAATACCACGCCGGTTAATAAAGCTCCGAAGAAGGCGCCAATTAAATCGAGCGCGTAGAGTTTGCCTGGATATAGGCAGAGACTGTTCTTCTCCGAAGGATCCTTTGGAAATGATTGATATCTTCTTACAGCAATTGGGAATTCAAATCCGGTCAACACTCCAATAAGTACCATTGTTAAGAAAATTAAAATCTGTATTAGAGCTATATCGATTTCAAAAAATGTAAATAGACCGATTCCTAGGATTAAAAGAACAATACCAAATTCTATCAATACTAAATTATTGTGCAACTGCTTTCTTCCAAAATAAGCTCCAATAGCACTTCCAAGCATAAAGATAGCAGTTAACAGCCCAACGTAGTGATATACATTTCCAAAATAAATTTGAAAGTAAAAAATCAACAAGATGTAAATCACCATACTTGTAAAGCCGGTTGTTAGAATTGCTGTATCGATGTATAAAAACCTTCTTCCCTTTAATTGAAAAAAAATCAAACTAACTATCACTAAAAAGAGAATAATCAAATACAAACTAAAAGGAACGGCATCGATATTATGTAAAATGTTAAGCAATGTCGGCGAAACAATAGAAGTATGAAACAACAGACTTTGAAAAACCGCAGCTGGTGTTTTATCGGAATTCAAAATTGGAGCGCTATCCTTTTTGATCGATTCTTCTATAGCTTTAAATCTTGAAGCGTCAAATTTGTATTCTAAGTAAGCTTTGTTTATTAAACCCGCCCGGATATTCCTTTCATCTAGTCTTTCAGCAAGAAGGGAAACATCATCCATAACTAGTTTATCATTTGAAGCAATGAAAATATTCTGTTCCCCAATAACAGTTCTTACATAAGGGAAAACTGCTTGTAATGTTTTGTAGAGGGTATTATTTAACTTTTCAAGTTCATCTGTAAGAAATGTTTCGGAGCCAGGCAAACTTAAAGCAACTATTCCGTTTTCCTTCAACCTGCTTTTTAGGATTTCAAAAAACTCCAATGTGAAGAATCGATTCAACTGCAAGGTAGTCGGTGGTGGGAAAGTTATAATGATGCAATCAAATTTGTTTTTAAATGTTTGGACAAAACGTCTTCCTTCAATATTTATTATTGAAAGTTTATCTGATGTAATTTCAAATTCCGTAAGGGGAGTTAAAAATTGTTTCGTTAGTTCAATTACTAACGGGTCCTGTTCGGCATATTTTATATTGGTAACTGGATGTTTTAATAATTCGCTAATCAAACCTCCCACCCCACTTCCAATTAAAAGAATCTCTTCCGGTTTTGGATGGAACAACAATGGGATGTGTGCTTTCTCCTCTACGAATAAAAGTGGTGTTGGAATTGTTATGAATGGAGTTCCGTTTTGAAAAAAGGTAAACTGGTTATCCGATTCGATCACTGCTATATTTGAATAGACTGAATTTTTTGTTTGAAGAAGAGAATATTCATACCATAACAAACGGGAAGTTGTTATATTAAGCCATTTCGGGAATGAAATTATTATGGCGATAATCAGAACGATACAAGCTCCAAGTGAAAAAATTTTAATCCGCTTGTAAACCCTTTGAAAGTGAAGAAGTATTATCACCGAAATAATGTTGAGTAAAAAAATTGCCGTTATAAGTGTGATGTGATCGAAATGTTCAATCAGATAAAAGATAAAGATTAACCCGGCGGTAAACGAACCCAAAGCTTCTATAAGATAAACTTTGCTTGGAGCCTCCGATGAAGCTTTTATCAATCCCATATTTCTACTTGCAAGAGGGAAGAGCGCTCCTTTAGAAACCGAAACCGGCGCAAGCACAATCAGAGAAATAATTCCAATAAGATGCAGACCGAGAACTTCCCCTAAGGGAATTTCCAATAAATATTTTGCCAATCGTAACAGAGTAACACTTACAAAGCAAAATAGACCAATCAGTAACTGTATGCAGACAAAATAAATTAGTGGCTTGGTTGTTAATTCTGCTTTTTTGCGCCAAAAGTAACAACCAATTGCTTCAAGCAGGAGCCAATTGCCAAAGATAATCCCGAATGTAAATTCGTTCCCGTGAAAAGTTACAAGCATTTCTCTTATAATGATGAACTGCCAGGCAAGACTGGTAAATCCCATTACAAAAACTGCAAAGCCAATTCCGCTAATACGAATTGTTCTCAGGATTTCCATATACCCGGAATAGAATACCCGCAGAATTCACATTTACCTTTTTTTATTCTAACATCGTGCACAGAAAAATGTGTGCGATGGATCAGCCGCTCGTCGCAGTTTGGGCAGTAAGTGCTATTGTGTTTATGCCCCGGTGCATTGCCAATGTAAACAAACTTTATTCCTGCCTCAATTGCCATCTTTCTTGCTCTTTCAAGACTACTAATAGGAGTAGGGTTAAGATGTTTCATTTTATATGCAGGAGAAAATCGATTGAAGTGAACGGGAACATCCTTTCCTAAATTCTCTACTATCCAGGTACACATTTGTTTTATGTTATCAAAATTGTCATTAAGAGTTGGAATAATGAGATTCACTATCTCGAGCCAAACATTTTCCTTTTTAATGAGCTTTAAGGTCTCCAGCACTGGCTTCATATTGGCAAAGCTAACGTCCTTGTAAAAGTCGGCAGTGAATCCTTTAAGGTCAACTGTTACACCTGCCATATTTTTAAGCAGCTGTCGCATAGGTTCAGGCTGCATACCCCCATTTGTATGAAATATGGTAATCAATCCGGCTTTCTTACCGAGTTCTGAAATATCGTACATATACTCATAAAAAATCGTTGGCTCGTTGTAAGTAAATGATAACCCTGCATTCAGTTTTTTTGCTTGATTAACAACGTCCTTGGGGGAAAGGTTTTTTGTCCGATGATTCAGTTCCTCCGGCGTGCTTTGAGATAGATGCCAGTTATGGCAAAATTGGCATCTGAAATTACAACTTGCAGTGCCTGTACAGAGAATATCAGAACCTGGGTGGATATGATACATTGGTTCTTTTTCTATCGGGTCAAGTTGAAGAGCCGCGGGCTTTCCATATACAACAGAAAATAATTTGCCCTTTCGATTCTCTCTAACCCGGCAGAAACCTCTATTTCCGTCGCTTATAACACATCCTCTAAAACACAATCCACATTTGATGTTTTTTTTATCTATGGTTCGATAATGCCTTGCTGATTGATACTCGTCGCTAACGCTGCAGTATAATAGGTCCGGAATGGAAACCAAACATACCCCGGCAGTTACTTTAGCAGATTGCTCGATAAATTTGCGTCGTGTGTACATCTTACACCTCATACACTAATAAGTGTTATCAAGATATAACTACAATTTGTAACTGAAAATACGAAAAATATCCTCTTTAGTCATTTTAATCCGAATATTACGATTTGTTTGCAATGACAAAATTACCTTTACCCCTAAAAATACATTAGGAAAACCGTTCCTGCCTGCCACGGCTGCGCAGGCTGGTTGCATTTTGGGGTTTACTTCACTTCTTACCTCACAATCTCAAATCCGTATTTTACTCTGATTCTATCGATTGCTTGTAAAAGTTTTTTTTCGCTTGTCTTCCCGCCTGCACAGGCTGTTGCAACCTGCCCGCCGAACTTGGACCTGCCAGCCTCTCGAAGTTGAATGGGGCGGGGCTGGTTGATAAGGCAGGCGGGGAAGCCAAATTCTTCATGCCGAACGAAGTGGACTACCTTAATATAGAATGGAAATGAGATTTTTCAGTCGCTTCGCTCCTTCAAAATGACATCCTGCAACAGCCTGCTGCGGCGGGTTGGGGATAAAATTTCTTGTTCGGAGAATTCGCAGAATTCAGTTAGGCGAACACCAATTAGTCTTACGGAAACTCTTCGTGTGTATAATTTCCTGAAAGTTGAGCAGGAATGTTGCAAACGACTTTGCGTTACTGATAGTAGTCTATATTTTTCTTTGTCTTATGCTGTTCTCATCTACAACCGTAAACAATCCTTCAAACTGAAAGTCTTTACTTGATAGAAGTTCAATAACCCAATCTGCTGGCTCTTCCGGTTGGTATCTCTTTCTTCTAAAATAGATCACACCAGCTTTGGGTTTATACCCAAACTTGTAAACTAGTTCTCCGTAATCTTTGTCAAAGGTCAGTATAATTCTATTTTCTTTGATAGCTGCTTCTATTACTTCTTTATCTGAAATGCTTGGATTGTCAATTCCAATAGAGGCCAAATCGAGTTTTGCTTCTTTTAACTTTATTACACTTGCAAGCGGGAAATTTTCATTTGCTAAAAATTTCATCAGACAACTTTAGGCGGTAATTCATGCATTAAGCCATCTTCCATGCATTCGGCTACATAGGAAAATACTGCTTTCAAATGTTCTTTAGTTAGACGAGGATAATTTTCCAGAAGCTGTTGTTCAGTCCATCCATCGGCAAGGCGTTCTATAATGAATTCAACAGAAAGCCTTGTACCTTTTAATATCGGTTTACCAAGTAGCACTGTTTTATCAGAATGGATATATTCATGCCAGTTCATTTAATTCACCGTTTATTGTTCACCTGCAAATTTAATATTTTTATTGTCAATTATTCCACGAAGTGGTGGCTTTGCCAGATTCTCAATTGTTTTCTACGCCACTCCATATCTCACAATCTCAAATCCATACTTCGCTCTTATTCTGTCTATTGATTTTAGAAGCTTCTGCCGTTTGTCTTCCCGCCTGCGACGGGTTGGAAATAGAATTTCTTGCTCAGAGAATTCGCAGAAGTTTTTGAGTTGTGCTTTGGTTAATCTTACCGATATCCGTCTTGTATAAGAATTTCTAAAAGTTAAATGGTTCCGTACTCTAAGGAATATACAGGAACTTGGATCGTTCTTGTTGGCTTTTTCTTTTTCTGGAGGATAGAGTCGATGTGTTTGGCGATTTCGGGTTTTAGAACTTTCTCGCCACACTGATTGCATACTCCCATTGGAACATTCTCAAAAACAAATAATTGATTCTGCCATCTAATCTCACGCGGTAATAGTTTTTCTTCTACGCTACCACCACAAAAATAACAGTCGCTGTATTCTCTTTTCATATTCTTAGTCCTTCCTATTTCTTGTATAAGGGTCTTTCCATTTCGGCATTTCCGGGGTGTAAACTGTGATCAATATTAAATGTTCTGAACGATTCTTACCACATACAACATGAATAGGTTTATTTTCAAGAGTGAAACCTAAAACCAAACAACTTTCGCCTCTTGGATCGTTTGGATATTCTTCTATGATTTCACAGTTCGTTAAGACAAACTCCAGTTGAGAAATAATAAGCTGTTCATTAATCCGTTCATCATCTGCATGAATTGAGATTTCATAATTTTGACTGAGAATTTCTTCACATATAAATTCTGGAGTAATGCTCGTCATGGAATTTTCTTTTACGTTTCTAACATATACAAACTCTTAGTAACTATCAAGACTTTGCTCCAAATTTTCACCCCGCTACTCCATATCTCACAATCTCCATACCTCACAATCTCCATCCCATACTTCGCTCTGATTATATCAATTGCGATTAAAAGTTTTTCCATTTATCTTCCCGCCTGCGGCGGGTTGGGAAAAAATTTTTGTATGAGAATTAATCGGAGTGCAAATACGCAGCATTGCGTACGATTAGAGGCCTCTAAATTTTATGTACAAATTGGCGTTAAATCTTTTCACTTCTCATAAAGTAATTGGAAATTACCAGCTACAATTCCTGGGACAGTAATATCTTCATCTAAACTTTCCCACCTCAACGCATAACCGTTAAGTCTGAGAGTAACTTCTTTCAGTTGCTCATCGGTTGCGCTCTTCAATATTTTGAATCTGTTGGCTGGGAAGCCAATGATTCTGCCATCGGTCAGTTCTATAAAAATATTTCTCTTTTCTACCCAAACGTTTATTGCGGTTGGTTCAACTTCAACTGTTTTTTCAATTATTGTGGTACTCATTATATTTTTCCTTTAAAAACTCTAAATGTTCAAAAATTAATCTTTCAATTTCTCTCAACATATGTGGAGGAAGTCCTTTATTCCTTGCAAGCTGAACAGGTTCAAGCCAAAACTTGCATTCGCCATCGGTAGTTGCCACGTGAATATGAGGCGGTTCGTTTCTTTCATCTGAATAAAAATGAAACCTATAGGGTCCAATTCTTAAAATTGTTGGCATTCAGTGTTATGCTTTTGATTTTATATTTAACATATAACGAAAAAATTATGAAATCAATGATTCGTTCAATTTTTTTGATCTTATACAAGATTAATGAAAATAGTTACACTGCCACTCCATATCTCACAATCTCAAATCCATACTTCGCTCTGATTCTATCTATTGATTTTAAGAGCTTCTGTCGTTTGTCTTCGATGGTGGAGAATAAAATTTCTTGCTCGGAGAATTCGCAGAAGTTTGTCAATTGAACTCCGATAAGTCTTATTGAAACCCGCCGTGTGCAAGCTTTTCTGAAAAGTTCAACGGCAGTATTGTAGATTATCTTATCGTCGTTTTCCGGATTCTCTAAAGTTTTTGCTCGTGTGAGCGTAACGAAATCAGAATAGCGAAGCTTAATGTTAACAGTTCTTGCCATCCAATTGTTTTCGCGGAGTGTGTTGCAGACATCTTCAACAAGCTCAAATAAAGTTGCTTCAACGACTTTTTTATCCGGCGTGTCTGTCCCGTAAGTTGTCTCATGTCCAATGCTTTTTTGTTCGCGTTTCCCGCCATGCGGGATTAAGAATTCTGTTCCTTTGCCGAGTGCGTGATCGTGAATTGCTTTTTCCCATTTACCGAATGCAATCTGAAAATATTCGCTTGATGTGTTTGCAATCTGTCCGATCGTATAAAAACCTCTTGCGTTCAATTCGCGTTGAGTTACTTTACCAACACC
>JAHJVF010000048.1 GCA_018828505.1 Bacteroidota bacterium
ACTTTGTCAATAAAAAAAAGCGAAAGGACTTTTATTCCTTTGTCTTTGTAATTCTTTTCTTTTTTAAGATGTTCCTCAACGGTTTTGCTAATCATAAAACGCATTACTTGATCGTTCATTCCGCCTTGGGTTTCGCCTTTCTTCAAAACAATTCCGTTGCTAAGTTCAATTTGCTCATTGCCAAAATCAATTTCATAAATTTTCAGTCCATCGTATTTTTCATTTCTGTTTGATAATAGAAACAAATCAAGTTTTTTTCCGCTTGCTGTAACCGATTTTCTTTTTACTCCATCTTCTGTGTTTACATCAATTTTTATTTTCGCTTTAATCGCATTTCCTGTTCGTGTGATATTTTCTAATTGAAGGAACGGACTGTTAAAATCATTTTCACTCACAACAGAATCAACCTCTATCTGTTTCACTAAACCCAAATCATACGCTTTTACCGGATTGAGCGAATACATTAAATTGTAAAGGTTCGTGTGCGTTGCAGAATAGCGAAGCGTGCAAAGCGGACTTAAATTTTCAATTGCCCGCTTGCGGATTTCCGTTTCCATATTCTGCGGTTCGTCCACAATTACAATCGGATTGCAGCTTTGTATAAACTCAATCGGTTTTTTTCCAGTGAGCTTATCGTTTGGCTTGTTTATTATATTTTCATCTTTTGCAAATGAATCAATATTGATGACTAATACCTGAATGGTATTCGCCGAGGCGAACCCTCTCAAATTGGAAACTTTCTTGCTGTCATAAACATCAGAAGTAATCGGAGCTTTGTCGTAAAGATTCTGAAAATGTTCTTCAGTTATTTCAAGGTTTTTCATTACACCTTCACGAATGGCAACTGAAGGAACAACAATTACAAATTTTTTGAAACCGTAAAGTTTATTCAGTTCATAAATGGTGCGGAGATAGACATAAGTTTTTCCTGTGCCTGTTTCCATCTCTACCGAAAAATTCATTCCCTGCAATTCTTCATTTCCGTTTTTGATTTCATTTATTTCCTGAATGGTTTTTACATTCTTTAGAATTTGTTCTTCTCTTAATGTCAATTTATTTCCAAAACCGTTTTCAGTAAGCAATGCGCCCGGCTGAGTGATTGAAAATTCGAAGTCACCACTGCTTAATTGCTGTCCTTCAAAAATATCGGTGATGGCTTTTACAGCTTCTAATTGGAATTCCTGCTTGCTGTCAAAGTGGAGTTTCATTTATTCCGACTAAGTTCTGTGAATTACTGCAATAAATAATTCCTTGTCAGCATCATTCACAAGGTCAATCTTTGGATAAGCATTTAATGCTCTGGGGATGCCACTGCCCACACCGATGTATGGGAGTAAATATCTTGCGTTGGAAAAAAGAATCGCATTCCGGACAATGGATGTACCTAACTTTATTTGCTCAATGGTTAACCTATTGGGCAATTTACCAGGGCTAATAATCTCAATTCGATTGTCGAAAATAAAGACCTTAATTGCTGACTTAATGAAGTAATCCCTATGGATTAATGAGTTTACAACTAACTCTTCTAATGCTTCTTTTGGAATTTCTAACTCACCTAAACTATTGAATGATTTTTCTACCTGAACTCTACGTAGGTTCCTGAGGATGAAATTCATTGTTTTATCGTATAACGCCGATAAGTTTCCTTCAAAAGGTGGTTCGCTATCTCTGTATTCTTTACCTGCAACATCATTGCCCACAAATGCAATGCACTGCACAGAAAAAATAGGTTTGAATGCCTGAGGTTTTTTTCCGAATAATAATAGACCTGCAAGAGTAAGTTTATCATTTTTTGCAAAGCCCATATTGTTTAGTATCTGAGGAAGTGATTGCCCAACATCATCAAAACTTTTTCCTGTCTTCTTTTGAACAAAACTTTTGAAAAAGTCAATGTCAATATCATTATTAGTAGTGTTTGCAACCGGTTCTTCATCTGCCGCAATATTACCGCTGCTTTGAAGTATTCTCATCAATTCTTCATTGGAAATTACTTTCCTTTTATCAGAACCATTCTTCACAAAGATGATTCCGTTATGATCCTTGTAGGGTTTACCTGGTCCTTCATTTATGTAAACGACAATTATGTTTTGACCATTTGCCGTTACTGTTTCGGTCTTAATATTAATGGGAGGAAAAACTTTATGGGTAGCAACATCCACTAATTGTCTATTTGTTGATTGTATTTCTTGAAAGGATAAACCGTTTAGTGCCCCAGTTTTATCATTTACTCCCAAGATAATAATACCACCTTCAGTATTTGAAAAAGCAGCCATTTCCTGAGCTAAAGAATCAGGATGGGGTAATCTTTCTTTAAACTGAACGGTGCTGCTTTCGCCTTTTGCTATTATGTCTATAATTTCTATTGGTTCCATAATTCGTAAATCATTTTTCGTTTTTCAAATGCTTCATTTCCGCCTTCCATAATCGTTACAATGTTTTTACGGATATTGATATCGTCAATGCTTCCTATGGTAACGGATATTTTTTTATTGTCGTAACGGCAACTTACAAT
The DNA here is from genome assembly GCA_018828505.1 of Bacteroidota bacterium. GTDB lineage: Bacteria > Bacteroidota > Ignavibacteria > Ch128b > Ch128b > JAHJVF01. The sequence goes on from JAHJVF010000048.1 coordinate 2,513, forward strand.
CTGCTCGCAATCTCCAAGCACAGGAATATTCGGATTGTGAGTTGCAAAAATGAATTGTGTTTTTGTTTTCAAATCGCGTAGCACTTTTATCACATCATCGTAAATTGTTTGGTTATCCAAATCATCCTCGGGCTGGTCAATAATGATGATGTCATTTTCTTTCAAAGAGAGAAGAAAAATTATGAGCGCTGATGCCCTTTGTCCGAGTGAATGTTCAACAAGCGGTTTGTCCTTGTAAAATATTTCAAAGTAATCAGGAACACGATAGGTTAAAAATGTTCCGAGATTTTCTTCAAAACGAATTTTGAACGAATTGAATTGACTACCGCCTGAAAGAATATCGCTGACTTTAGTTGCTGATGTAATTTCATTCAAGTCACGATATATTTCAATCAGGTCTGAATACTCATCAACCAATGCCTGAATGTTTTGTTCCCTGATTCCAGTTCCCCGAATACTGTCTTTTAAGAATTCTTTAAACTTTTCTTTATCTCTTTTAAACTTCATTACAATCTTAATTGAAGATTGGTCAGCATTGATTTTTTCAATTTCCTCACTCACAAGATTAAACTCATCATTCCAAAGTTTCTGTAGTTGTGTAAGTGAAACAATTAACTGCTTTTGAAGTTGTGCGGTTTTATTTTTTATTTTTTCTAACTCTTTCAACTTGAAATTCGTGTTCTCTAATTCCTTTGTGTATTTCACATAATCATCTGCCTGAATGTTGGGGAGATTTATTTCTCGTTTGATTTTGGAAAATTCTTCTTTCAAATCTTCATACCTGTTGAGGAATTGCTTTTCTATTGCTGAAAGATTCGCGTTCTCTTTCCTCATTTGCAAAAGCAGTGTTGTTAGTTGATTAAAAAGATTGACAAAACTTTCAAATGATTTGTATGCTTTATCAATTAAGTCGGCATTTTCCTTTGACTGATAGCCAAGGTACGATTTGAAGGTGTCTTTGTAGTTGGAAATAAATTCTTCGAGATTGGTAATTACATCCTGCTCAAACTCTTTTAACCTCTTGAAGCGATTAGCATCTTTATCAAATTCAATCTGGCGGTTCAACTTCTTATCAATTTCATAGTCAGTGAACACTTTCAGATTGTGTTCCAAAGCTGCCTTCTTTGCTTCAAGGTCTGGCTTTTGTGCAAGTGATTTGTTATGGCGTAAAATATCATTTAAGATATTGAGCACCTCAGCATTTTTTTCTTCAATTTTTTGCCGGTGAGTTTTTACTTTTTCACCGATTAATTGATTAATCAAACTTTCAATACTGTTAGAACCCTTAATGTTGGAAAGGTCTTTTTGCCCGAAGTAAAGCGGCTTCTTCAGTATTCCTGAAATTTTTAAACTGGAATTTAGATTGCCGTTTACATAAATATTTGTTCTGTCGCCAAATATTTTCTCAGCGACAACTAGGTTTCCTTGGTGGTCTATTATTTCTAATCTTGTTTTCCCGCCACTGCCAAGAAAGTTTGCGATCAAGTTATTCTTATAATCAATGTCTCTATCCTTATTTTCTTCGGATTTAATCAGTAAGATATCTAGGGCGTATCGAAGTGTTTCCAATATTGTCGATTTGCCACTGCCACGAATCCCGATTAGATTATTCATTGCAGGATTGAGAAGCACTTCTTTTATTTCTTGCTTACTGCTGGTAAATGAAATTGATTTTATGTATGCTTGCGTGAGTGCAGGAATTTCTTTTTTCACTCTATATTTCCAATCCATCAAAGCATACTTCACGGCATCAAAGTTGAATGCGCCAATTTTAATGAAAGTTTTTTCTCCCTTACCAATTTCCTCTATGGATTTTGCATCTGAACCCTCTACAAATGCAGGAAGCTGATTGTTGAACCATGTATTCAGGTTTTTAATCTTATCGCGTGTGCGAACCTTTTGAAAACCTAAAACAGTTTTTTTGAAAGCAGGATTATTTGCAAACTCACTAATTCTCCCTCCATCTAACTCTTCCAAAAAACCACTGCGCTGTTCAATATGAGCCATAATGAGAAAATAATTCTTCTCAAATTTGTTAAGCATATCAATGGTCTGAATCAAACTGTGGTTTGACCTACCATTTTCATTTTCGTAATTGGTCTTACCTGAAAAAGTTGACGTTAGAAACTGATTGATTAAATCGTTTCCTTTTTCAAGCCATTGGTCGGGGTCAAATACTACAAGCGTGTGAATACCATTAGAACCATCATTTACGGAAAGTTCAACACCGGGTAAAACATAAATTTCTTCTTTGCGTGCTCTTTTTGAAATCGCTTTGTATTCTGAATATGCAAACTTATTATGGTTAGTGATTACAGCAACAGTAATTTTTCCCTCTTTCAGTTTTTCAATATACATACTGACAAAATCGTTTTGGGTACCGGAATATTGAAATTCTTTGTCCTCCATTGTATGCAAATGAAAATCTGCACGAAGCCAGGTGGCTCCGTTTTCAAATATTTTCATTGATTTTTTTTCTTCCATTTTTTTATATCGTTTTAAAATCAATCTCCGCGTCTCTCATCTGCAACACTGTATTTGTCTTCAATTGGTCGTTGCCTATAAAAAGTTTATCAAGCGTAATTACTTTTTTCGGCTTGGCTGAGATGATTTTGTTAATGAGTTCTTGATTCATTCCT
>JAHJVF010000519.1 GCA_018828505.1 Bacteroidota bacterium
ACACGGTGTAAAAGACTACGCTTCGCTCCGTCCAAATTCTGCTTACGCAGAACTTCTTTTACACCGATACCGTTATACGCCATTTCGCCTTTATGGTACATAAGTTTTATAAAGTATAAAGGAGTGCCTTAATAAATGGTGATGCTAGTGTCGATAGCATCGTTCACCCCGATATCTTCGGGGTTCACGATGCTTTTATTTATATTTTATCTTAGGCTCATCTACGCGAAACCCTATCTGACGCTTTGGCTTTTCAGGCGGCGCCATCAGTTGACCCCGATTTATCGGGGTTGACGAATCGCTTCGAAGATCGCTTGTATTTCTTCGTCGTGTCTTTCAATCTTCATCTCTAATTCACGAAATTTAGTACGCTTGAAAGCATAGCCACGCCTTGTTCGGTGAAGGCATATGGTTTTGCCCGCCTTACGCCACCCCAACTTGAAATCACAAATTGTGATTTCAAGTTCTTAAACTCAGAATCGTTTAATTGAAACATAAAATCATTAGGAAATCGACTCCGATTGCGTTTTATAGCTTGGATTAAAAATTCTCTGCTCAATAACTTGTTGAGGAATTATTTCGTCTTTAGATTTCACTCATTCATCTCTTTAATCTTCCTTATTGCCAATTCCTGCATATCGCGAGCAGCTTCTTCGGCTGTTTTTGCCCCCCCTAAAACTGCCTGGTAACTCGGACGCATTGCATCCCAAATTGCCCGCAGTTCTGGAACAACAGGCATCGGCTTTCCACGTTCAATTTGCAAACGTGAGTTTACCAATATCTCATCATTCTTGATGAACGGGTCGTCATACAGCGAAATTCGAGTAATCATTGTGTTTAAAAGTTTTGCTGTCTCAAGCTGATTCTCTGGTTCCATCAAATATTTCAAAAGTTTGACGACTTCCGGCAGCTTTTCTTTCTTCACGTTCGAATTTATCGAGAAACCTTTCGGCGAAACCATAGGCGCACAATACAAGCCGGTCTTAGTAATTTTAGGAAGCGGTGCAATTCCGATGTTAACTCCTGCCTTCAAGTATCCTGCCCACGACCAGTCGCCATTAATTATCATTCCGGCTTTCCCATCCTTAAACAACACTTCGGCGATGTTGTAATCTGATTCGCGGGGAATTATTTTATATCTGTCGCGTAAATCCTTTATAAAATTTAACGCGTCGATGTTGGCTTGTGTATTTAGAGTCGGATTACCTTCGTCATCCATCACCCAGCCACCGAATCCGCTCAAAAACGGTATAAAGAAAAACGGCTCTGTATAATTCCAAACTAAACCGTATCTCTGAACCTTTCCGTTTTGGATGACCATGATTTTCTTGCAGAGCTCTATCAACTCTTCATCTGTCTGAGGTGGTGTTTTTACGATATCCTTATTGTAAATAAGTGTAAGGTGATTTCCCAACTTATCTGCAACTTGATATAGATGTCCTTTGAAAAATGTAAGTGCCTTCGGGTTGAACGATTCCAACCATTCCTTCTCGAATAAATCCTCAAGCGGAAGAATTATATCCATTACTTGAAACGGACCAATCTGGTCTGAAGGACCGTAAACCAAATCGGGTCCTTGACCTGCAATTGCGGCAATGATATAGCCGGATCGTAGCTCTTCTGTTTCTTTATACAGTTGTTCAACGATAATTCCCGGGTTCTGCTCCGTGTATTTTTTAATCTGCGCTTCGAGTATCTCGCGTTCGTCAACCCGCATCTGGTGCCAGATGACTATTCGAGGTCGAGGGTCTTTCTCCGAGCAGGAAAAGAAGCTTAGAGCTAAGAGTCCCACTAGTAGCGGGATAAACTTCGAGCTAAGAGCGATGAGCGGAGAGCCAAGAGCTAAGAGTCCCCACGATGTCGGTCTACGACCCCGTAGGGGGATAAACTTCGAGCGAAGAGAAGAGAACAAATGAGTTAAGTACAATTTATGTCTAAGATAATTCATAATTCAAGTACTACACATTGGTATGGTTTTAAGTTATAAACCAGCTTTCCTTTTTCGATTTGTATTGTTTTACCGGTGATTAAGTCGGTAGCCGATTTTCTCTTTGTGCCGAGGTCTATGTTCACTTTATTCGATTCTGTCGGATTTCCGTTTGCGACTACAAACAAACGCTTGTTATTTTTTCTTTCAAATATAACTAAATCGGGATGATTATTATGATGAAATATAAATGTTTTTGGTGAAATATTCAGTATTAATTTTTTAAACACATTACGAATGAAAGAGATATTCTTTATGAAATCTACAAATTCATTTTTAGAGCACCAATTAAAAGCGAACTCGCTGAAGAGCGGAAGTTTGTGCGATGGGAACGTATGTAAATCCTCAACCGAAAAACCTAAGCCGGTGTTAATGGGAAAGGTTTCGCCGACTTCAAAACCGTTATGGATAAATGGAATTGCAGGAATAAAATTGTTTATTACCCACGAATATTTTGAATATTCGATGCAACCTATTCGGGAAGCA
>JAHJVF010000049.1 GCA_018828505.1 Bacteroidota bacterium
TATATTATGTAAAAGTTAGTGTCGGGCTGGCAGCTAACCTTTTCCCGAATCGGACTTTCACCGATAAGATACAACAAGCTTTGCTTGGCGCACGCGTAACTTCAGTTAGATACTTTGAACCGTACTTATAATTTTATTGTATGAGCCGAATCAAAACTTGTAGTGAGTCCGCCTCGGCGGATCGAACTAAAGGTAAATTAAAAAAATATAAAACGTATAAATAAGCGATCAGTCATCCGTCGGCTGACGGAGACTGATCAAAGCATTTTTTATCACTTATGACCTTTTTTGAGCTACACTTCACGAAACGTTTCGTGCCTGCACGCCAAAGTGCCTGCCACAGTTCAAGTATTTTGATATGCGGGCGTTACGGCACGCAGGCGTGTAGTGAAGCAGGCTCATTGCATAATAACTGATAAATAAAAGTTCTATAATTTATAGAATCAAAAACCCGACCTGTCAGTTGATGGGTCGGGTTTTTTGTTTTTAGGCTGGTTAAACATTCAGTTTATATACTTCTGAGGATTTTTGTTGAATGATTTCTGACACTTTTCACAGCAGAAATAATATTTCTTACCATTGTATTCAGCGAATAATGTCGGCTCTGCTTCTTCCCCGGTAACAACACAAACCAAAGCAGATGATTGCTCTTCACCCTGCTTAAGTTCAGGCGATTTCATCGAACCTGAATCTGACAGTGACATTTCATGCTTTCCGGTTTCTGTGGTTTCCATTTTCTGCATTGATTGATCTGAATTTTCTTGTTTCTGCTCACCGCAGCCGATGAAAATGAATCCAGTGACAATAAGAGTTATTATGAATAATCTCATTAAAATATCCTTTAACAAATTGTTGATATTACTGCTTTAGAAACAGAACAACCATTTGCCGTATAAAAGTTTCAGATTAATTTTGATTAGCTCGTTTAATTACTTGTAGGTTGAAGCCCTGCCCGCCAGATTTAACCAGAGTAGGCAGGCGGGGAAGCTTCGACCAAATTTACCAAATCTAAGTTCAATATTTCAGAGATTAATTTGGACGAAGCTAGCGCTTCGTCCTACACATAATAAATTTTTGATAGTGCTGATTTAGAAAGAGAATAATTATTTGGTTGAAAAAAGTTTCAACTACTTGACAAGTTTTGAAATTTGTTTGAATTCCTCTGAGCGGCATTCTTGCAGAAGTTCAAACAAAACTGCTTCTGTGGAGGTTATGATTGCACCTTCGGATTGAAAACGCATCAATGCACTTGAATAATCAGCTTCTTTGCGTGATGAAATTGAATCGATTGGCACATTAACTTGAAAATCATTCGCTACAAGATCCAATACTGTTTGCATCACACATACATGCGATTCGATTCCACAAACTACAATCTGCTCGAGTTTATTATCTTTCAAGTTCTGAAACAAACCGTCAGCTTCCGAACAGCTGAATGTAAGCTTTTGAATCGCTTCGCCCGGAGGAAGATTTGGTAAGATGAGTCCAGTGGTAGGACCTAATCCTTTTGGATATTGCTCGGTATAAAAAATCGGAAGGTTTAAAATCTTAAATCCGTTTATAAGTTTATTAACATTAGCGACCAAAGTCTCATGATTCAACATAACTTTCAAAATTCGCTCTTGAATGTCGATCACTAACAAACCTGCTTTATCTCTTTGAAGAATTTTTGAATGTCTTTTCATTTATTATCCAATCTAAAAGGGATTATTAAAAACTTTCTCTTTATCCACCAAAACCTGTCGGTCAGAGTCTGTTGCAGAACATGTTTTTTTCTATGGTAATTGCCCCTACCTTTGACATAGTCATTCCTTCGGAACAGGTCGGGGACTAAATTAGATAACTATTCCGACTTTAGTCAAATGTGATACCAAAATCCGTCAGCGGAAGGAGCCGCGTTTGTCCGTGTTCTACTTTTTCTGTTACTGGTTTTATGCGAATGTCCCGAAGGGACGGCTAGGCCGCATGCCTTCGGCAGAAGTTCCCTAAATATAAATTTTGTTCATTCCATATTTACCGCAGGCGTACATCATTAGTATTGAAGAAAATGCGGATAGAGCTTCAAGCTTATTTTCTTCAGCAACAACGAGATCATAAATCTTCGCGACAAATTCAAATCTCTTTAGCAAATCCCTCAGCTCGCTTTTTGTTGGAAATCCATGCCAATAAGAAACTTGTTCGATCATCATTTTTGAACGACGACGGAGAAATTCACTCATCGAAATATAATTTATAGACAGTGGAGTCCTTCGTGAACATATAGTTAAAAGATCATTGAAGTACTGATCCCAATTTTTGGCAAGTTCTTGATTTTTTTCTTTGCGTAATTCTTGTGCAGTACGGAGTGTGAATCTCGGTTTTGACAATCGTTTGAAGTTTGGAATTAGCGGGTAAGAATCATATAAAAACTTTTCGGTATCTTCATCGTTGTAAACCCAGCGGCGTCTTAACTGCGCCCAGGAATAAATTTGAATTACAGGTGATTCTTCCGAATCGACAACGATATATTTTTGCTGACTGTAATTGATCACCGTAAGCCAGTGATTCCATCCGTCAACACAGAGAATGCATGGAATTTTTTTTCGAAGATATTTATTTAATGTTTTTCGTGCCCTTTCAACATTTGTCCGGCGAATTGATTTAAGTGTGCAGCCATAAAATCGTGCAGCCCGTGCGAGAGAAATTTCATTTGTTCCATTCCACCAATGAGCACCTGCTCTGCGTGAAATTTCAATTTCGTTTTCAAAACGGCCATGCATGACTAACGCATATTTTAGTGCAAAGGGCCCGCATGACCACTCATTGGGTTGGGGATAAAAGCTCATAATTTATGGGCAAGTTTAGAGAAATGAATATTTAGTATCAAGAAGAAATTAAATATTTGACCACTTATCTCTCGAAATTCCGTTTTGTCTTAGGATTTCAGCTAATAGACTTTTGCTAATTTCACTTGATTTTGATTAGAAATCCTGACTTTCAAAGAATTTTTATTCATAAATTGATGTCGCCACCAGAAAATGGGCCTTCAAACCCAAGCTTTTTGAATTTCTTAATTAATTCAAGGCGGGAAATATTTTTAAGCATACAGAGGTTGGCGTTTTTTTAATGAATTATCTGACCAACCGGGAATTTTTTCGTTATTCTTTAATTTTAGGACAATCCAGTCTTCGAGAACTTCTTGCAACTCCTTTCGGCAGACTTCAAGTTTAGCTGAGGATGCCCAAACACCAGGGCACCCGGGAACTTCTCCAAAATATGTTCCGTCATCAAGAATCTTGTATTTAGCAATAGAAAGTTTTTTATGAATGAGACTACTCAAAAAAGGTATATTTGGAGGAAAAATGTTTGAGATTTCTTTCAAAATTGAACCTGGGATTAATGAATTTGACCTTTTGCCGAAGGCATGCATTCGCATTAGATTCGTCTCATGAATATAATTTGTGATCATTTAATTAACTGATTTTTATTTTAGTTCAACGACCAAACTCAGCGGTGGTGAACGCAGTTCCTCGCCGGCCGCTAAAGTGATTTGTTAGCCCCATAAAATTATTGGCTCTTATGCCCGAACTGTCCGAGACTGCCTGGTCTTTGGAAGCTTCCTTAACTGTATAACCAGCCGTAATGCCTCATTTACTGCTTCACCGTTTGGAAATACGCTGGCTACATCAGGATCCAAGAGCACTATATTGGTACCCTCTCGGAAACGATGGGCATACTTTCCCCGAACTCCATCTTTCAATAACGACTTTAGATCGTATTCTGGACGCAGATCATCTTCAAGTTCTCGTTTATTTTCCTTCTTCATAAGCCTTCCTTTCTTTTTTAGTCAATTCTCTTGCGCTGATTATTCTAATCCGATCGCCTCTATCAGTATGGGCAACCATCAGGATGCGACCTTGATGTGACCAACCAATAGTAACATATCGCTCCTCATTCTTTGAGTGATCAGGGTCATAAATAGTTATGCCGAGCGTGTCAGCAAAAACTGTGGCAGCCTCAGTAAATGCTACCTTATGCTTTCTAAAGTTTCTCTCCGCTTTTTGGGTATCCCACTCAAATTTCATATTTGGTCTTCATGACTATTTTATCAAAAGATGCAAGATTTGATATTGCCTTGCTGATAATTTCTCTGGCTAACGGCGTTGTGGCTAAGGCGCAGCCCATAACTACAATGCCGATTTTGTTAAACAATATTTATAATTAGAACAAACTTTCTTTTACAAACTACGCCGAACAACAAAGCCGAAACGGAAAAACAAAGCTAAGAATTATTCAAATGTCGAATAAAATAACGATTAAAGATATTGAAGCAATAATGATTGCTATTATTGCTATTCGATTTGCTTTTCGAGATACAGCTAATGTCGCTCGGTGTTTTTCATTATTGTTATTTTTTTCACGTTCTCCAAGTATTATTTTAGCAGCAATATGAGATTCACTGAAAGATTTATACTGACTCATTATCTCGATTAATTTCTCGTCAGTATAGGAAGAATACTCTTTATGTAATGATTCAAGATTAGACATAGATATTTAGAAAATGTATTTATTTAAGCACATAACGGCGTGGCAGCTAAACCGCTGCCCAGAATAACTATGCAGCTTAGAAGCATAACGCCAATGATTTATTAATAACTTCGTTTAGTTAATCACAATTTAAAGAGCAACTTACTTTTACAACAGAACTTTATAATTACACAAATGCCGAACAGGTTAAAGCGGGCGGCTTGAAGAACTTGTTATGTGTTCAATCGCAACACTAACTAACTGATGCTCTTTTGCTTTTAATTAAACTTGGAAATTCATAATTAAATCTCAGTAGCATCTCAGTAAATTTTATTATTTGAAGAGCATCATCTTCAATCATAATAGCTATTTCGTGATTTGCAAGATTTCCTTTTTTTCTAATTTCATCGACCCATTCTTGACCATTAGGAGGTATGTAACCAGCCTTATTTAAATATTCGATATAACTAACGAAAGTCTCACCCTCTTTAGCACCCTTTTGCACGGCAATATGCATTAATAGTTTTCTACACAATAAAACTGAAGCCGTGTATGCACCCGATGCAGTACAATCCCTAGCTTCATTATAAAGTGTTTCAACAGATTTCTCGTCAATTCCTTCAACGTCATTTCCTAACCTTATTCTTGGATGTTGTTTGGCAGAATTATCGAAGAAAGTTGGTTGAAAACAATTTGGGCAAATATAAATTTTATATTTAATTTTTTGTGGTTTATTCTGAGAAACATATCTATCATTATTCCCAAGATATCCAACATCCGGTCCAACCCTCACGCCACAAAAACCACAAGTGTAACTAACTTTCTTAATTTGAGATGTTCCTTGCCAGTCTATCATTAATAACTCCTTTTCTTATTCTATAAAATCTAGCCAGTAGGAGCCAACCTACGGCGACATTAGAGCCAATAGCAACGAAGATGTTAAAAAATATTGCTCTAAGTTTTGAAGTTATTCTAGTTACCATAGGCACCTCCTTTTTAGTAGAATTCACTACCGTTAAGTTAAAAGTTTGTTTCAAATAAAAGAATGAAAACAAAATAATGGCACCAATGGTCACCGTGAGAATTGGCATATTTCCTATGACTCCTAACGGCTAGATTTCACAGAACACATAACGACGTTTTTTTTAAGCCACCGCCATCCGTCAGCTGACGGACAGCACTGCAGCTATGAAAACAAATGCCAATAATTAATTATTTAAATATTTGTTTTGTTCACTACACGAAAAAGCAACTTACTTTTACAACGCAACCCTAAGGTTAATAAAATGCCGCACTCATTTTGCGGTCGCTTTGATTTGCGGGTTAGTTTGCAACTTCTATTTTAACGGCAAATTTGACAATATTTTATCTACTGCTAAATCAACGGCTTCTATAATAGGCGGTGCACTTTCAAGAGTTGTAGGTGTTCCTTTAATTCCATCACTCGAAGCTTCCCACAATAATTTGCCACTATTTGTGGATAACATAGAAAATCTAACTGTAACTCGGGTTGTTCCTTTATTTATTCCATATGCACCATCTTGTTGAAAAACATTAACAATTTCTCCTTGAATAATGGCATCAATTCCTAAAGACTGTCCAACATCATATAGTACATTTTTATCTGGAACTCCACTCGATGAATAATTATCTAAAAAAACAGCCCAAGTGCTTGCCAAATCATTTTCGTTTAACTTATTAATTGCTTCATTAGAACTCATAATTTCTATTTGGCTATTCTGTTGGTTAATAGCCATAGAAATTTTACGATTTATTTGTTGCGCTTCGCTTGGAGCAAATTTAGCATTGCGAATTGGAAATATTGCCAATTTTAAAATCTTTTCATTGGTAATATTGGGATCAACATAAGAGTTTAATGTTGCTTTTGAAACTGCGCAAGAAATGAACAAAATAGCAATAAGAAAAATTGCTGATAGAAGTATAATCTTTTTCATAAAAATTCTCCTAATTATTTTGAAGGTAAACTAATTATTAATTATACTGCCATTTTTCCGTATAGTATTCCGGCAGTTGGAATACTATATTTTAATAAAAACTTAATTTTCATTTCATTTTACAACTTTCCAGCCTGACTACCGTCAGGTAAACGGGATAACATTCCACATATTTCAGCCAGAGGCTGATGAGCCACCGGCTCAAAAGAATGTGGCATAGTCATCACCTCAAAAATAACCAGCAGACTTTTTTCTCCAAATGTCGTGCTCAAAACAAAGTGATGATTCATCTAAACTATACTGGATTTATAACTATAATTAACTTAAATCATTCCTTATTGGAAATCAAGCATTATCGGTTCAGAACTCCGCAGTCAATAGTCAGGCAGCAAGATATTCTCTAAAATTATGCTCAATTTTTTCTTGACGTAAAAGCAAATCAATGTATAGTTCGTTTAGTCTCATATCAAAAAAGAGACTGGGCTTTGTACTTCCCCAAAAGATCTAAATTTGAATCTGGAGTTTTTCATTCATGCAAACAACTCAATGCGGTAAACTCAGGCTTTATTCCAGTCGTTCTTTGAAATACCTGCTTGCCTCAAAATTTCTACTAATAGACTCCTGCTTATATCACCCTGATGTGGATTTGGAATTCTGACTTTCAAAGATCTTTGCTCATAAATTGATGTCGACCGCCAGAAAATGGACACTCAAATCCAAGCTTTTTGAATTTCTTGATTAATTCAAGGCGGGAAATATTTTTAAGCATATCGAGGTTGGTGTTTTTTGGATGAATTCACTGACCAACCCGGAATTTTTTCGTTGCTTTATAATTTTAGGACAATCCAGTCTTCGAGAACTTCATGTAACTCCTTTCGGCAGACTTCAAGTTTAGCTGAGGACGCCCAAACACCAGGGCACCCAGGAACTTCCCCAAAATAGGTTCCATCATCCAAGATTTTATACTTTGCGATAGAAAGTTTTTTATGAATATAATCTGTGATCATTTAATTACTTAAAGTTTACTTCATCTTAATAAAAAAAGATCAATAGTTCAACTTGACTTAAATTCTATTTCAGATATTCCTTGAAATCAAACTCAATTTTCTCCTCGCAATAGAACGGCTCACCGTAGGATTTACTAATCTGAAAACCGTAAAATTCTGCTCTTTTTTTTAAGTAATTGAGGAATTCCGGGCGGGAGATAGTCTTTTCAATTAACTCAGAATCTTCTCACTTCATAAAACCTTTTACAACGTAAATTATTTTGGTTTTATATCTCACGCCCTAAACAATTGCCGAACATATTAAAGTGGTCGGCTTAAAAAAATTTGTTAGGTGCTGTATCAAAATTCATTTCATTAAAATAAGTTTTTTAGTCTCAGAAAAACTACCAGCTTGTAAACGATAAAAATATATACCACTAGAAAAAGAGCTTCCATCAAACTCAACTTCATAATTACCAGAAGATTTTTCCTCGTTGACAAGAGATGTAATTTCTCTTCCAAGCATATCGAATATTTTTAGAGTTACGAATTGAGTTGAAGGAATATAATATTTAATTGAGGATGTTGAATTAAACGGATTAGGATAATTTTGAGACAATTTGAAATTTAATGGAAAATTGAAATTATTTTTGTCGTCAACAAATGTTAATCCTCCATTGGTGGTTTTGAGAATGATTCCTGATTGTCCAGTAGCCCATCCTATATTTGAACTGATGAAATAAATTGAAGTTAAATATCTATTAGTTAAACTTGACTGACTTAACCAATTTGTACCGCCATTTGATGTTTTAATAATTGTCCCACCTTCTCCAGCAGCCCAACCATTCTTAGAATCAGTGAAAAAGACTGACCATAGAGTTTTGGTTGTTCCACTCGATTGGTCTATCCAATTAGCTCCTCCATTAGTAGTATTCAGAATCATTCCTGATCGCCCGACAACCCAACCCGTAGTTGAATCTATAAAGAAACTCGATAACAAATCATTCGTATGGCTAACATATTGAGATATCCAATTAGAACCCCCATTAGTAGTCTTATAAATTTTACGTTCCGATGATACAACCCAACCGGTACTTGAATCGTAAAAATGGACAGAAGTTAGGTCCCACCCGGTACCGATTGTTTGACCGATCCAGTTTGTACCGCTATTTGTAGTTTTTAGAAATGTTCCATTCCTTCCAACAACAAAGCCGATGGTTGAGGAAACGAAAGTCACTGAATTTAAAGTCTGCGTTGTTCCACTTGATTGAGCTATCCAGTTATTGCCACCATCTGTTGTTTTAATAATCGTTCCATTTATTCCAACAATCCAGCAAGTATTGGCGTTGAGCACATAA
>JAHJVF010000342.1 GCA_018828505.1 Bacteroidota bacterium
AGTGATCATCCCTTGAAAACGATTGATCATTTGAGTTTCGTACCGCGAATGAATTCCCTTCTGATTTGTAAATTGACCATCGTAATTTCTTGTAACATGCAATGGCTGGTGAGCATCAGCAACGTAATGACCAAGATCTGCCGCAAACATTTTTGCTCTCTCCCAATCTTTTCTTTGAAGTGCTGCGGTTAATGAATCAAACGTGGCGAGAGTTGCCCAGGGTAAAATTCCCTGCTTCATAACGAAGGTCAATCCATGCCGGGCAACCAGTGTATCAAAATTAGTTGACAAATTTCCGGTGAAAAATTCCGGGTAGTTATCGATATCGATATAATGTTTTGGTCCTTCGGAAGGATCGCTCCCTTTACGATAGTCGGCAATCGAAGCATGAATTGCTAAATATTCAGCCCAGGATTTAAAAGCTTCCATACTTACCGGGAAATGAATGGTCGTTTTTCTGTTGATGATAGAATGACCCGTACTTCCCCAACCGAGAAGATTTTGAACAGTTAAAAAAGTAAATACAATTATAAATAACCCTACAAAACATTTTTTCATTTTATTCTCCAATTATTTGAATGACTGCACGTCTATGCCGTGGACGGTTATCGAAATCTATGTAAACAATTTGCTGCCAGGTTCCGAGCATCAAATGTTTGTCTTTAAACGGAATTTGTATCGACGGACCGAGTAACGAAGCTCGAATATGTGAATGACCGTTGCCATCTCCCCACGTATCATTGTGGTAATATCGTTTTCCTGATGGAATGATCTTTTCGAAGAATTCGGGTAAATCCCGCTTCAATCCCGGTTCGTATTCAACTGTTGTTAGACCTGCGGTTGATCCGACGACAAAAACAAGCACATTCCCTTCAGTGAACCCCGTTTTTGATATCACTTCTTGAACATCTTGGGTGATATCGATCATATCAGTATCGCCTCTGGTTGAAAATTCGATTTTATCGGTAATTATCTTCATGATAAGCTCATTCTTTTTTATAAATATAATTTTTTTAATCCTGAAATACGTTATTAAAATTCATCGGTTCTATGGCAGATTTTTAGATTGAAACTAAATTCAAATCAAAATGTAACAGAACTTGGTTTCTTTGAAGAAGTACGAAGTAGCCAGATTCGAAAATTATTAGTTGAATTTTACGGCAAATAATTTCATTTTACATTGTGAACACTTCAGAACAAATATGAGGAACGGATGAAGATTTTTTTACGAGTTTTATTTACATATTTCTTTTTTATTTCTTTACTGTTAGTCCAATCCAAAGCTCAGACAATTCTTTTCTGTGAAGGGGTGGACAAAGAAGGAAAAGCAGTCAATTCTGCGAATTCATTTACAATAGCACCAAATGGGGGATATCTTTACTTTTTAGTTCAACTCGGATATGAGATCGATAAGGATGAAATTTATTACGAGATCTATAAAGTTGATTCAAAAGGGAAAGAAACTTATGAGAATACAATTTATCAAGAACTAGATCCGAAAGACTTTTTCTTCCATAAAAAAATACCCTTTTATGATTCTGGAAAATTCAACGTCTATGTATATACAGGCGATGGGATTTATTTAACTTCAGGGTCGTTAAGTATTTCGAAAAAGTAAATTTCCACCGACACTGGTTTAGAGAATTAATGAGAATTCTCTGCATGTTCTTCTGGTATAATCAAACAAAAGATAGAAGCCGTATTCTTCGCTAACATCCGGAAATAGATAGTGGGACTTCCCGCAACCTAAAAAACTCTGAAGCATATTTGAGCGCTTCTTGAATATCTTCTATTTCAATTTCTGGATACTCTCCTAAAGTTTGATCTTCAGTCATCCCATCAGCCAGCATAGCTAAAAGTGTTGCAACGGGCATTCTAACATCTCTTATGCAAGGGACTCCCCCCATTTTGTGTGGATCAATTGTGATTCGGCCTTTTTGTACCATCGTAATATTCTTGTGTAATATTTTGAGCAAGGTTATAAGATCATCATTAAAATAGAAAGAGTTATTGCGTCCAGGGCCCCGATTGCTGTAAATGATGAAAAATGTCGTCAGATATGCTGCAGATTCACCGAAGACTCTGCCCAAGATAATTGCTGATACATACTTCGATTCTCATTCCGAGTACATGATACGTGTTCTTAGGGAATCCCAGTCTACGAAAATATTTGTGTTTTCAGTTTGCGGAAAGGAATTGAAGAATTTTAAAGTTGTATTGTACCCTTCGGCAATTGAATACAATTGTCTTAATAACATTCAACCTTTGGAGATTGATAATTTACATCCGATTGAAAAAATAAATCTCGTATTTAACTAACTTTTATTTATCCTACATCAACTTCTTCGGAGTATTAATAAGGAAGAGTAATCCTTAAAACTAAAAGTTTACCCAAATCTAAGTAACACTTTCGATATATTTTATTAAGAAATAATGAGTTACAGAATCTAAAAGTGAAAAATAAATTCAAACCTGCCTGCGCAGGGTGTTGCAGATTAACCATTTTGTCATTCTGAACGGAACGAAGTGTAGTGAAGAATCTCTTTTTTAACATTTTGAGACTCTTCGTTTCACTCATAGTGACCAATTGTTAGTTTTGCAACAGCATGCTGCGGCAGGCAGGCAGACTTGTTTTCTCG
>JAHJVF010000343.1 GCA_018828505.1 Bacteroidota bacterium
CCTCCTATCGGATGAGAAAGAGTCAATTGAAAACTTCCATGATAGATTCCCGGTGGATGAGAGAAGTCTGGTGGCGGAATCGGGAGTCTTGTTGTACTATCATTTGATGTCCCGGGAGTAGGTAATTGATAATATGTCCATATACTCCCGCCATCGGGTCGTCTTCTGTAACTGATATCAGAAGTTTGTGGGCCATAAGTTAAAAAGTCGATGAAATTTATTGTTGGTGAACTTAATCCAAGAAACTCTCCCGCGGCACTTAATCGAAAATTCGTGTGAATGTGGCTGCCAACCATTGTATCACGGTTAGAAGCCCAAATCAAAATGTATCCTTTAGCAGGAATTAAAACTGATTCCGGAAAATACCACTTTGCCGGTATCAGTGGATCGTCGGTAAGTTTGTATCCTCTTAAAGGAACGGAAAAATTGTTCGGATTATAAATTTCTAACCAGTCTTCGTATGAATTATAATTATCTTTGATGGTGGAATTATTCAGCGCCATGAATTCGTTAATGTACAAGGTTTGACTATGAAGTGATATTGGAACAATGAGCATCAATAAGTAAAACTTGATCGATCTTTTCATTTAGCAGTTCCTTCAATACACAACGAATTACTTTTTGAAAAATGGACTATCAATTTAACAGAATTTATCATTTTCTAAATATTTTATATGAACCTAAGATTCTTATATCATCGGTAATTTCACGAAGCGAATTTAGTGCATTTTTTATCCCGAGTTCTTTAGTTGACCCGATGAAATCAAGGTAAAAATAGTACTCGAATGGTTTTTCCCTTACAGGTCGTGACTCAATCTTAGTAAGATCAATTCCCCGAAGTGCAAAACCACTTAACGATTTGAATAAAATTCCCGGTTCATTCTTCAATGAAAACACGATCGATGTTTTTGCAGGATCTTTTATTACTCCTCCCGCCTTTTTTGAAAGAATGAGGAAACGGGTATAATTTTGTTTATAGTCTTCAATATTTTTTTGGAGAATATTAACTCCATAAATTTTCGCTGCAGAATTAGATGCTATAGCTGCAGTTTCTTTAGACCCAGTACCTTTAAGCATCATTACACTTCCTGCAGTATCATAAGTTTCTATTAATTCGACCGAAGTGAGAGACTTTAGAAATTTTTGGCATTGTTGAAGTGCCATTGGATGGGAATATATTCTCTTGATATTCTGAATATTAGTTTTCTTCAATCCCAATAGTTGGTGTGAAATTCTTATGTTAATCTCACCAATGATCTTTAGTTTGTATGTCAATAATAAATCGTAATTGATATGAAGACTTCCGGCCAAAGAATTCTCAATAGGGATTACTCCAAAAGTAGAATCTTTCTTTCGAACTGCTTGAAAAACCTCTTCAAATGTTTTGCAAGGAATTGTCGTGATCGATTTACCAAAATAATTGAAAGCAGCCTCTTCTGAGAATGCACCATGTTCACCCTGAAAAAAAACTTTCTTTTTCATTTATTGCATTTTGTGATTAATAATATTAATTTATTCATAGTGAAACTAATGAAATCAATGACAACGAAAGTTACAAAATATTCAATTTATTTTAAGGGTTATTTTTACTTTACACTCAAACTCTGAGAAAGTAGTTATTAGGTAATTTAACCCCTCTTAGTAACTGCTGAGAGGGGTTTTTTAGTTTAGGGGGGTGAGATAGAAAATGTACATTTTGCATTTTTCGCTATCTCACCCCCTAAAAAGGAGAATTCGTTATGGTAATAATAATGGAAGCAAAAGCAACCGGAAGTCAGATCGAGAATGTAGTCGATCACGTTTTAAAAACCGGAATGAAAACACGAGTCGTGACAGGAGAAGAAAGAACAATTATTGGTGTAATTGGAAATGAAAGAAAATTAGAGGAATCACAATTTAAAAGCTTACCAGGAGTTGAGAATGTTTTCAGAATTCTTAAACCATATAAACTGGTAAGCAGAGAATTTCAGAAAGAATCGACTATTATTAAAGTAAACGGTACATTGATTGGAAATGGACATAGAGTTGTAATCGCGGGACCGTGTGCAGTCGAAAGTGAGGAACAGATTTTAAAATCCGCTCACATAGTAAAAAATTCCGGTGCGCAGATGCTTCGTGGTGGAGCTTTCAAGCCAAGAACAAATCCTTATACTTTCCAAGGTCTTGGGGTTGAGGGATTAAAACTACTTCAAAAAGCTAAAAAAGAAACGGGGCTGCCCATCGTTACAGAAGTGTTAGAAGCCTCTGATGTAGAACTTGTTTCAGAATATGCTGATATTTTGCAAATTGGAACAAGAAATATGCAGAATTATCAACTACTTAAAGCTGTTGGAAGAATTAATAAACCTGTTTTACTAAAAAGAGGAATGTCTGCAACACTTCAAGAATTTTTAATGAGTGCTGAGTACATACTTTCGGAAGGAAATCATCAAGTGATTTTATGCGAAAGAGGAATAAGAACGTTTGTTGAATATACTCGAAATACTTTGGATTTAAATATTGTGCCGGTTGTGAAAAAATTATCTCACCTTCCAATCATCGTTGATCCAAGTCATGGTACCGGGCGTACAGACATTATCATTCCGATGAGTCTTGCTTCACTTGCCGCAGGTGCAGATGGTTTGATTATCGAAGTACATCCCGATCCGGAAAATTCTGTTTCGGATGCAGATCAAACTCTCTCACCTGAAAAATTCGAAGAACTCATGATTAAAATTAAACAGCTTGAGACAATCTTAAATTTTTGGATAAATCCCTCAGGGAGAGGTGAATGATGGCAGGAAATGTATTTGGAGAATTTTTTAGAGTAACCACATTCGGAGAAAGTCATGGTCCGGTAATCGGTGTCGTTATTGACGGACTCCAGCCAAATTTAGAAATAGATTTAACTGAAATTCAAAAAGAATTGAGCAGAAGAAGACCGGGACAAAGTTCGGTTACAACTCAAAGGAAGGAATCAGACAAAGTGCAAGTTGTTTCGGGAATATTTGAAGGAAAAACTACAGGCACTCCACTCTGCATGCTCATCAAGAATCAAGATACACGTCCACAAGATTACAATAATTTGAAGGAAATTTTTAGACCCGGGCATGCGGGTTACACTTTCTTGAAAAAATACGGAATCTATGATTATCGCGGCGGAGGAAGATCTTCCGGCAGAGAGACTGCATCACGTGTTGCAGCAGGAGCGGTTGCAAAGCAAATATTAAAATCAAGAAACATAAAAGTTTTAGCTTACACGAAAAAAATCGGCAGCATCGAAATAGAAAAATTTAATGAGAATGAGATTGAAAAAAATATTGTTCGATGTCCGGATAAAGATGTCGCAGTTAAAATGATTGATTTGATCGAATCTGTTAAAAAGGAGAGAGATTCTGTTGGTGGAATTATCGAGATAAAAGTTATGGGATTAGCTCCCGGCTTCGGTGAACCTGTATTCGATAAACTGGAAGCGGATCTATCGAAAGCTTTAATGTCGATCGGAGCTGTTAAAGGTGTTGAGGTTGGAAGTGGATTTAATTCTGCCGAAATGCTCGGTAGTGAATGCAACGACCAATTCCAAATTAATCCCGAGACAAAAGCCATCGAAACAATCACAAATCACAGTGGTGGAATCCAAGGCGGGATATCAAATGGTGCGGAGATAATCCTACGTATCGCAGTGAAACCAACATCTTCAATTTCCAAAAAACAAAAAAGTGTTAGAACGAACGGCTCTGAGGAAGTTGAATTCATTATTGAGGGAAGACATGATCCCTGCATTTGTCCGAGAATTGTTCCGGTTGCAGAGGCTATGGTTGCTCTTGTTTTAATTGATCATATATTAATGCAAGAAAGAATTATTTCGGGGAAAGAGCACTTAGATGAAATAAGACGAAAATTAGATTTAATCGATCAACAAACTCTTTTACTCATCTCAGAGAGAGAGAATCTTGTTAAGGATGTCTCAAAGTTAAAGAAAGAAAACGGATTTAAGATATACGACAATGAGCGAGAAAAAGATGTCACAGAAAATTGGTTAAATGCGGCAGACGAACTTCAACTTGATGGTGTGTTCGTAGAGAATTTGAAAAATCTTATACTTGAAAGATCAAAATTAATTCAATCTCAGGAATAAATTTTTGAAAGCTGGAATTGTAGGTTATGGCCGTTTCGGGAAATTATTTGTGGATATCTTTTCAAAATATTTTCACTTCGAGATTTATGACAAGACATTTAAGCTGAATGAAAATGAAAAAGCCACTCTATTCAAGAATTTCACCGGGTGCGAATTTATTTTCTTTGCAGTGCCAATATCCCAACTCGAACAGTCTGCATCTGAAATAGCCCCCTACATTGACCATCATCCATTAATTGCTGACCTCTGTTCCGTTAAAGAGTATCCAATTAATATTCTCACAAAAATTTTTCCGAATAATGAAATTTTAGGTATTCATCCCCTATTCGGACCTGAAAGCGTCAAAGTTGATTTGAATAATCATCAAATTGTACTTGTCAAAGAAAATATTCCTTCCCCCAAAACCCAGAAATTAGAACATATCTTTCGTGAAGAATCTCTCAAGATAATCGAGATGAGCGCTGAAGAACATGACCGACAAATGGCATGGACTTTGTGTTTAACTCAGTTCATCGGGCGAGGGTTGAAGTTGCTCCCCCTTTCCAAAAAACAAATTGGTACTAAAGGTTATTTCGATCTGTTAGATATTGTAAATCGTGCTAATGCGGATACTGAAGAGTTGTTCATCGACATGAATAATTACAACCGGTTTTCCGAAGAGATGCGCAAGCAAGTTATAAGAGAATTTACGAAATTAAATCAGATGCTTGAGAAAGAAGATTTCTCAGAGTGAAAACAATTGCATTAACTAAGGATTAATTTGATTAAGTTCAAAAGACTCATTACTTAATAACTGAAGTTATGTAGATTTGAAAAGCTAATACCAAAATGCTAAATCCTAAACAAATTCAAAATCCTAATCCGTCAGTTGACGGACAAGAACCAATAATCAAATGTTGTGATTTTTGTTAGTTTTTTATGTTTTGAGTTTTGTCCGTCAATTGACGGATTGTTTAGTGCTTAGAAATTCGGATTTAGTCC
>JAHJVF010000344.1 GCA_018828505.1 Bacteroidota bacterium
ATATGAACTTACGTCAAAACCTTTCGAATGGAAATTTACAAAAAATGATCTCAAAAAAATGATAGATAAGCTTTCGGATAAGTCAAATGAATTGCAACTTGCCGCTTAATATATGTCACCGTATTTATGAATAAGAGTACTTAGTTAGGCGGGCAGGCCAAGTTCGGCGGGCAGGTTGCAACAGCCTGCTGCAGCAGCAGGCAAGAAATAATCAAAGTCTGTCGGGACTCAAAAACCGGTTCGAATTGTACGGTTCTCGCCCGCCTGCCTCGCCTGCCCGCCTAATTGTTTCACATGAGGTAGGCGGGTTGGTCTTAGTTAGGCGAGCAGGCTAAGTTCGGCGGCAGGAGTAGTCCCGATTTTCGTAGTGTGATTGATATGCTTTGATCGGGACGTATCGAGAGAACTTTTTGGTCACCCTCTACATGTTCAAAAAATCGTACCTGCCATAAGATCGCTATGTTGTGGCAGGTAACTTAACCCAATCTGTAGCGCCTTATTAACTTGTGTTTTCGGGGAATTCTTTTAATTAAATCTGTTGATCCGAATTAAATCTTTTCAAGGAGTTAAAGAATATGTTAAATTATGCCAAATCGTTTGGAGTGTGAAATGAAAAAAACTTTTCTAATATTTTTTCTAATTTTTTTGCAAATAATTCTTGCACAGAAAAAACCGTTTACGTTGGAAGCTCAGTTTGATTTGGAGTACCCAAGTGAGGCATTAATTTCACCGAATGGTCAATGTGTAGCTTACACGTTACGAAAACCGGAAATTGATAAACCCCGCCTGCCCAGTATAGCTGAACGTGGCGGGCAGGCAAAATGGATTACGCAGTTATACTTGCTTGATATTCAATCAAGGGATACCAGGCAGTTGACGACAAGCCAATCAACCATCTCAAATCCAAAATGGTCAATGGATTCAAAATCTATTCTATTTCTTTCGACGAGAGAATATTTTGATAACAAATCGAATGAAATGAAGAAGGGGAGAAAACAAATCTGGTCAATTCCGATTGATGGGGGAGAGTCTTCGCTATTACTTTCACTTCCAAACGGTGTCGATGAGTATACTCTTTCACCAGACGGCAAATTAATCGCTGCTATCTCTGAGACTGAGCTTTCTGAAGCTGAAAAGAAAGAAAAAGCGGAAAAAGAAAATTCAAAGAATGATGAGATCGTATACCCAAAAGTGAATCCAAAAAAGGATGTCTGGCTTTATAATCTGAATTCAAATGAGCTAAAAAAAATATTTACAGCTGATCCCGGTGTATCTAATTTTAAGTTCTCTTCAAAATCAGATAAGCTTGTTTATCAAACCAATTATACCGGTGAATATAACGATGATCAAAATCACGATTTGTGGATTTTGAATTTTGATGGTACTACAGAACAATTGACTAATTTCGATGGTCCTGAAACCTCTCCGGCATTTTCACCCGATGATTCAAAGATCGCTTTTATCGCTCAGACCGTCCCAAATATTGAGTATGCTGAGTCTGATATTCACATACTTAATCTCAACTCAAAGAAAGTCACAAACCTTACAAGAGAATTCAATCTTTCAATTATGGACTTCTTCTTGCATCCAGATGGCAAGTCAATCTTCGCTCAGGTTGCCGAGGGAGTGCAAAACTCGATTTATAATTTTAATCTTGAAACGGGGGAATCACGCAGATTGACTTCACTAGGCAAGTCTTTTTCGTCTTACGGTATGGACATCAAAGGTAATAAACATTGTGCATTGGTTGAAGATGCCGAAACACTGAAGGAAATTTGTCTCCTGGAAAAAGGTTCAGTGCAAACTCTTACCAATTTTTCAAATCAATTGAAGAATTACTCTTTCTCCCCCCCAGAAATTTTTCGATTTCAAAGTTTTGATCAAAAGTTCAACATTGAATCCATCCTTGTAAGACCAACTGATTTTGAAAAGAACAAGAAATATCCTTTAATCCTTTGTCTGCATGGCGGTCCTTACAGTGCTTTTCGCCAGACTTTGCTCCAATCATATCCGATGCAGGTTTATGCAAATAACGGATATTTAGTTTCAGCACCAAATGTCAGAGGAAGTTCTGGTTATAACGATGAATTCGGGCAATCAAATAAGTTTGACTTAGGCGGTGGTGATTATCTTGATGCGATGGCTACAGTTGATAATTTGATTTTACAAGGAATCGTAGATACAACTCGAATGGGAATTATTGGTGGAAGCTACGGTGGATATTTGACGAATTGGACAATCTCTCAGACCAATAGATTTGCTGCCGCCGTTTCGATGTATGGGATTTTTTCTTTTTTCACGGACTTCTCTAATTCCTGGCAGCCAGCTTTCGAAAAAATGTACTTTGGATATAATTACTGGGAAAAACCAATTGACATGAATAATCTTTGGGTGAATCGTTCGCCTGCTTTTTATGTTACAAATATTACCACACCCGTACTCATCCTACAAGGTGAAAAAGATTTATACACAAATATCGCTAATTCCCAGGAAATGTATCAGGCATTGAAAACCTTAAATCGAGCAGTCGAATATGTTGTTTACCCTCGTGAGGGGCATGGAATTCGAAACGAACCGCAGCATTATCTTAATATGTTAAGCAGAGGACTCGCCTGGTTCAATAAATATCTTAAGTAAGTTTGCTAATTTACCTGCGAGTCTGTTGCACAACTAATAAAAGGTCATTTCGAATCCTTCTCCGTCAACTGACGGACGACGGATGTCCAAAGGATTGAGACTGTGTAAAAACCCGAAAATGTCATTCCCGCCCGCCTGCCTCACGTGATACGACCTGCCCGCCTAATCATATCTCATGGGGCAGGCGGGGTTGGGCGGACAGGCCTAGCCATCTTCTATTACACGAGGCGGGGCCTGCCACAAGATAGCTATGTAGTGGCAGGCTGGTCGAAAGGAGCAAAGTCCCGCAAAGCGGGAAGAAATCTAAACAGAATCAAAGATTTCTCCCCCGACTTGCCTGCCTGCCCGCCGAACAAGTTCTTTGGCAGGCGGGCTGAACGATTCATTCGGCAAGCAGGCTCGATTATATTGCTACTATGGGGATCGAAATGACAAACAGACTTATTACACAGTCTCGATTCCTTCGGAGAGAAAACTTACTTTCTAAATAAATTTAGACCTCTCATCAGTCAGCTGACTGATTCCAGGTAACACAAGTAAAGTTACGCAACAGACTCTGCCGCCAGCAGGCTGTTGCAACCTGCCCGCCGAACTTGGACCTGCCAGCCTCTCGAAGTTGAATGGGGCGGGCTAGTTGATAAGGCAGGCGGGGAAGCCAAATTCTTCATGCCGAACGAAGTGGACTACCTTAATATAGAATGAAAATGAGATTTTTCAGTCGATTCGCTCCTTCAAAATGACATCCTGCAACAGCCAGGCCAGGCAGGTTGAATTTTCGTAATTCTCGACCAGAATACCTATGAAGTCGGGAATTTTGAAAAATTCAATCTCCCCCTTAATATTGAAACCATATCTTTGATAAGAACGTTATAAATTTTAACTTTGCATCCGATAATAGTATATCAATAACAATAAATGGAGGAACTTTGAAATATTTGGATAGGCTCATTTTTACTGCGATCCTTATTTCCTTACTTGGATTCAGTTACGTAGTAACCGATACCGAGGGGATTGTAGGTGGTTCCAGTAAAATTGAAGATGAGCTAAGTGATATCCCGACTGTTCAAACTATACCGGTTATTACTTACGAACCAATTCCAGATATGCTGGCATCTTGGTATGGACCTGGATTCCATGGAAGAATGACAGCAAATGGTGAGATTTATGATCAGTTTGATCTTACTGCTGCACATAAATCGTTAAAATTTGGAACCTTACTAAGAATATCTAATAAATTAAACGGAAAATCTGTTCTTGTACGAATTAACGACCGGGGACCGTATGTAGGCGATCGTGAAATCGATCTCTCATACGGAGCGGCAAAGTCAATTGGAATGCTGAAATCCGGTGTAAAAACACTTGCTGTTGAATTGGTAAAAGTCAGTGATTCGATTGAAATATTGAATTCCAAAGTCCCAATGTGATTTTGGATGCCTCATTTTAGATATAAAAAATCCGCTTTCGGGCGGATTTTTTGTTTTAAACGTCTGTTTTGATATTTCATATTATTTATCCATTGGTTTATTTAAGTCGAGCACCCTTTGATAGATGACATGAATTTCAATTAGTTCTGGGTGACACTTCAAAAAAAGAAAATTTTCAACTCCATAAATCTCTTCATTCAGAATTATGTGAGTTGATGAATCTTAGCCTTCGCCTCAGCCTCAGCCTTAATCCCTCGAATCATATACGACTCATTTATCCGTTTTTTAATCATCCCACATTTTTCTATTTTTATCATTCCAATGGAGACATTTAAACTCATCTCAAATCTAAAGCCAACAGGTGATCAACCTGAAGCAATTAATGAACTGACTTCGGGTCTCATTAATGGGGATAAGTATCAGACTTTACTTGGCGTTACCGGAAGTGGAAAAACTTTTACGATCTCCAATGTTATTGCTCAAGTTAATCGACCGACTTTAGTACTATCTCATAATAAAACTCTCGCTGCGCAACTCTATGGTGAGTTCAAATCATTCTTCCCGAATAATGCAGTTGAGTTTTTTATCAGCTACTACGATTATTACCAGCCGGAAGCGTACGTAGTCTCAACCGATACTTACATCGAAAAAGATTTTTCGATAAATGACGAAATTGATCGGCTTAGACTTAAAGCAACAACCTCTCTAATCGAGGGAAGAAGGGACGTAATCGTAGTTGCTTCCGTAAGTGCAATTTATGGCATTGGAGCTCCGCAGGAATATGCAAATCAAGTTTTACTAGTTAAAAAAGGAATGCGAATTTCGAGACGAGACTTGCTGAACAAATTGGTGGAAATCTATTACAGCCGAAATGACATTGATTTCTCTCGTGGTAAATTTCGAATCCGGGGTGAAACGATTGATATTATTCCTGCTTTCTTAGATGATCAAGCTGTGAGGTTAGAATTTTGGGGAGATGAGATCGAGTCGATAAAAATTATAGACCCGATGACAGGCAGCACACTCGAAAAAATCGATTCTTATGTAATTTATCCGGCAAAATATTTTGTTACAACTAAGGAACAAATTAGAACTGGAATTAAAGCAATAGAAAAAGAATTATTCCCAAGACTTGAAGAATTAAGAAATCAAAATAAACTTCTCGAAGCACAACGGCTTGAACAAAGAACACGATTCGATCTTGAAATGATAAAAGAAGTCGGCTATTGTTCGGGAATTGAAAATTATTCCCGGCACATGGATGGTAGAGAGCCTGGCTCACGACCTTATACTTTATTCGATTATTTTCCTAAAGATTTCCTTCTTGTGATTGATGAATCACATGTAGCCACTCCTCAGATTCGCGGAATGTATAACGGGGATCGAACGCGAAAGGAAACATTAGTCGAGCATGGATTTCGGCTTCCCTCGGCTTTGGATAACCGTCCGATGAAATTTGAAGAATTCGAATCGCAAATTAATCAGGTTATTTATGTTAGTGCAACTCCGGGTGATTATGAACTCGAAAAATCGGAGGGGGTTTTTGTTGAGCAAGTCATTCGCCCAACGGGATTACTCGATCCGGAGATTTTTGTACGGCCGGTTCGAAATCAAATTGACGATCTTTTACACGAAGTTAGGTTACGTGCAGAAAAAAAAGAACGGGTCCTCGTTACCACATTAACAAAAAAAATGGCTGAAGATCTAACGGATTACTTCGATAAGCTTAAAGTGAAGGTTCGTTATATTCATTCCGATATTGATTCTTTAGAGCGAGTTGAAATATTACGAGATCTTCGACTTGGAGATTTTGATGTACTTGTTGGAGTCAATTTACTGCGTGAAGGACTTGATCTGCCCGAAGTCTCGCTTGTTGCAATAATCGATGCAGATAAAGAGGGTTTTTTGAGAAGTGAAAAATCTCTTATGCAGACTGCTGGTAGAACGGCAAGAAATGTTAATGGAAAGGTAATCATGTATGCGGATAAAATTACCGACTCGATGAAAAAAGTTATTGATGAAACAGAAAGAAGAAGAAAAAAGCAGATCGAATACAACAATGAACATGGTATCACACCAGCGACTATTTACAAGACCACTGAAGAGATTCTTTCTGTGACGGCAGTTGCCGATGTACGAAAAGGAAAAAATGATTATGGAAAAGGGAAAAGCAAGCACATGATCTCGTTCCAGCCGATAGTTAAGCATTTAACCAAAGAACAGAAAAAAGACCTGATCGAGCAGCTAACTGTCGAAATGCACGAAGCAGCAAAGGATTACGAGTTTGAACGTGCCGCTGCAATACGGGATGAAATACAGAGATTAAAAGGATTAAAAGATTGAAAGATTTTAAAACTAAAGGATTGTCGCGAAGTGATGCCTTCGGTAAAAAGTTAATGAGAAAAATAAAACCAATAATCGGAATCGATGTCGGAGGAACTAATATTAAATTCGGTATAGTCACGCCGAAGGGTCAAATTTTGAATGAATTCTCTCTGCCAACTTATGCAAATCAAAATCCTAAAAAAGTCCTAGAGCAAGTCGCATTAGGAATAAATAAAATTTTGGAAAGAAAGTCCCTAGATCAATTTTCCGGAATCGGGATTGGCATTCCGGGTAAAGTTGACGTGAAAAAAGGCATCGTAACTTCAGCACCGAATTTTACCGATTGGGATAAAGTTAATGTAAAAAAACATCTCTCAAAAAAATTTAGGACACAAATCGAGATTGATAATGATGCGAATTGTGCTGCATTAGGTGAATTACATTTTGGAATTGGCAAGAAGATAAAATCTTTCATAATGATTACGTTAGGAACCGGCGTTGGTGGTGGAATTATTATCGATGGCAAGCTTATTCGTGGTGAATCCGGCGGAGCGGGAGAGATCGGGCACGTTTCAATTGATTATCAAGGACCGCTCTGCAGGTGCGGACAGCACGGCTGCATCGAAGCGTATGCCGGAAATGCTTACATCAAAAAAAGAACAATTCAAAAACTTCAAGAATATTCAGAATCAAAGATAATTGACATCGTCGAGAATGATTTGGATAAAATTGAGCCCAAGACTATTTTTGAAGCATCTCTTGAAGGGGATGAACTTGCAAATAAAATTTTGTCTGATACCGGAAGATATCTCGGAATAGGTTTGGCATCTGTAATTAATATACTTGATATAAAAACTTTTATTATTGGCGGCGGAATTTCTGCAGCAGGCTCGACTCTGCTCAACTCAATTGAATCATCACTTAAAAAGCATGGTATTAAAGAAATTGTAAAAGATTTGAAAGTTTATCCCGCTAAATTAAAAAACCAAGCTGGTATTTTAGGAGCGGCTTCATTAATCTTAAATTGATGAAGTTTTAAAAATGGTCATTTCCACCTGCCCGCCACATCGATATCGGAGAGGCAGGCGGGGAGGCGGCGGGAAGGATACTTCGGACTGAATTCGTTGACTAATCGATAAAGAATCTTAGATTTTGATTTCAAGGTCGTTACCGCTCAAGGGTTACTACCAACAAAAAAACCAACCAGTCAGCCGACTGGTTGAGTTTTTCTTCCTAAGATGGAATCACTTTCAAGATCTAAATTATCCTGTCCATTGCAACTTTATTAAAATAAGATTAAAATAGAGTAGATTTTAAAACTTACTTATTAAATTAAATGAGTTACACATGAAAAAAATAATTCAAGTACATATTTTCAAAGGTGAAAAGTTTTTTGTTGCTGAATGCATTGATCTGCCAGTTGTTACACAAGCAAAATCTTTAGATGAATTGGTGCAGAATATCAAAGAAGCAATAGAGCTACACTTAGATGGAGAAAACCATGAAGAATTAAACATAGCTCCAAACCCGTCGATATTAGCAAGTATTGAGCTCGATCAATTAGAATATGCCTAAATTAAAAGTTCTCTCTGGTAAAAATCTTGTAAATATCTTCCAGCAAGTTGATTTTGAAATTGCTGAACAAAGGGGCAGTCATATAAAGCTCAGAAGGTTTCTGAATGATGGGACAAAACAAATCCTTACTATTCCAAATCACGATGAGTTAGATAAAGGAACAATAAAAGCGATTTATAGGCAGGCATTAAGATACATTTCAGAAAATGAATTAAAACGATATTTTTATAGTGAATAAATTATGAAAAGTTTGTAGTGAAATAAGATAAAACATAGTGCGGCAAGCCGCAATGGAAGATGTTTGATGGAATATGGAAAATGGTAAAAACCTCCTAAAATATTTTGACATAAAAAACAAAAATATTGTTCACAATACTATAGCGTAGCAAGCTGCATGGTTGATGTTTGATGTTTGCCCGCCGTAACGCCGTGTAGGCGGGGAAGATGCCTGCCCCGATTACTAAGCTATTAAATGTGGAATCGGGGAAAATGGGTAAAAACATCCCAACCACACAGTGGTGGCTTCGCCAAATATTTTGACCTGGCAGCAGGCAGGCATAAAAAATCCCGTATGGATGGAGACTGTGTAAAAAGTACAAAAAGGTCATTCTGAGCGAAGCGAAGAATCCTTTTTCGTAACAAAAAATAAGATTCTTCGTCGCTCCGCTCCTCAGAATGACAGTTTTTACACAAGCTC
>JAHJVF010000050.1 GCA_018828505.1 Bacteroidota bacterium
CGAAACGTTTTCTTTTTATGATGCTGCTCTTGATTGTTTATATATTTCACAACCAGATCAAGCTGTGAGTGTGAAAAAGAAAAAGCACCATAACCCTCCTGCCAATTAAATTTACCTTTAACAAATTTCTTTATGTTAATCCATTTTGAGGAGTTCCCCTTTATATCTTGCAGCAAATCAGGAATTAGTTGATGCGGTTTATAACCAGCAGCAATATGAACATGATTTGGCATTCCATTTATGGCAATTAATTTGTGACCATTGTTTTGAATAATTCCGGTTATGTATTTATATAGCTCATCTTTCCATTCGGGTTTACTGAGTGAGATTCTATTCTGTACAGCAAATACAAGGTGAAGATAAATTTGTGTGAATGTGTTAGCCATAGAATCCTCTATATCGTCCCTACGGGACTTTGATTTATATTGGTTAATCTACTTTCTATAAATATATCGTCCCTAACGGGACTAAGAGTTTTTGCTTTATATATTTCCCTCATACGAGTTTGCGCAAGTTCGGGATTTTCGATCTCTTCTAAACGTTCATATCCAACTCTTGCCAACCAGCGTTTAAATGGTTCGGCTTTTGGAGAGGGAATTGATTGGATAATTCTTAATAACCCCTCAGCATTTGCTGCCTGAACTTTACGTTTTTTTCCGTCTGCAGCCATCATTTCAAGGGGGGTACAAATTGTACCCCAGTTGGAATTCAATAGTTCATCACGTTGTCTTAATCTCTTTACGTACTGTTTAACATCTGTGCTGTCTGTTAATGCTTCAACTACATCGGCAACGGAGAAGTACCATTTCTGTTCTTCCTCGTTCCATACGGAACGGATTTTTTTGTTTTCAAAGAGTTTTATGTTGGACATAGTATCTCCATTATACAATCTAATAAAACATATAGAACAGATTTGTAATCTGTTCTACAAAACTTTATAAATCAACTATCTTAAATGTTTCCGGGAATATTTGACCATCGAGGTAAATCTCATAGTCAAAATACTCACGAGCCGGACCTTCACTTAATTTTTTATGTGATACTCTTTTAAACAACTCGTGTGTTGGTTGCTTACCAAGTGCAGAATCTTTATGATTAAACACAATCAGCTTTCTTGTATTCATTTCACCACGTGCTGCTGAGCGGTCGTGCTCAAACATATTTTGCATTGCTTCCCAGAATAAATTTAAATCATCCTCATTAAAACCAGTTTGATTTGCGAGATGGGCAGAGATAAAACCGTGTGTTCTGTATAAACCATAAGGAACTGTGTATTTTCTACCCATTTCTGAACCACCCTTCAATGCCCTTTCTTCGGTTGCTTTGGCAACTCTTGTAATACTATGTTCAAGGGCTACAATAGGATCAACTGAACGAGCAAATGTTAATTGGATTGGTCCGCGTACTTGGCCACAGTTTGGTGCTGACTTAAGTGACATTACAGCTCCAAAAGCTCGTACATCATAAAAATTCTCACACATTTGAATACGTCCTTTTTCAGATTCAGCTTGGGTTGGTTGTCTAGTTTTAACACCTTTAATAGCATCATTAATAAATTTTATCAACTTACTATCTTCTGGTGGATTGTATTTCAATGTTTCTTTAATTGTCCTTAAATCTGCACCCTCATAGACAACAAAAAACATTTTTTCATCTTCACCTTCAATGACTGCAGTCCCCTCTGGTAATTCATAAGATTGAATTAATTCTAATAACTCAGTGGGAATTTCTATTTTAGCTCCCTCTCCCAAATTTATCTTTATTTGCTTGAAAGCTTCAACGTGTGCTCTGCCAAGTACGGATTTTTCCTTTATGTAAATATCAAAACCTTTCTCAGCAACATTGTTATTGAACTTAGTTAGTTGAACATAATTCCTAACTTTTCTTTTGATACAAACATCTGTAACCAAACCGTTGCCGGTTTCAGCATCTATTCTTGGTAAGTTACCTGCATCGGGGTCTCCGTTTGGGTTGCCGTCTTTTACATCGAAGTAAAAAACAAAGTCATAACGATTTTTAATTGTTTCCATTTTTATTCTCCTTTATTTGCTTGATTGTTATTTGTTTCATTTTTTCTGACTTACTGGTAAAAAAATCCTGTCTCTGGTGATAATAACCTATTGCGAAATTTGCCTGCTCATTCAAAGATAGATTTGTTGGGAATGATTTCATCTCATTGACAATTTCCCCTATTAGTTTTTCGAAATAGATTTTTCTTCCATCATTTAACTTCTTAAGATGTGAGTTTTTCAAACTTAGTAATCGTGGAAAAACTGTAATGGGACTGCTGGAAGCGGCACCATAAAATCTATCTCTGATTGTTGCGTTAATGCCCGGGTTAGCCTCTTCCTGAATTTTTTCTAAAGCAGCAAAAAGCCTCCCAATGCGATATGCAACATTGACATTCGTTAGGTCGAGTGACATAGTAATCTCCTTTTTATTTTGATTATGAATTCTATTAAAACGATTTAAGTATGATTTTATAATTGCAGTACGAGGGTATGTAATATTAGGAATAGATTTACCATTTTTATCTTTTTTAGAAGCTTCCGCTCTGATTCTAATAATGCACTGCTGAACCAACGTAAGAGGATATTGTGTACCATCTATGATTGCCTCAACTAATTGACCAGCCAAATTTGGAATAACATCATAAGCTTTACCTCTGAAAAAGATGACATTTGGCTTATCTCTTTTTTTAGTTACAATCGAAACAGAGCATAAGATTTCGTAGAGAGAAAGATATTTGGGTTCATATTCTCGATGAACAATTTCAAAATCATCAAAATGTTTTTTTATATTTTTCCCGAAATTTTCTACCGATGGTGTTTTCCAGAATCTTACTGAAATTCTTGCGGCATTAGGTGAAAGTCCCAGTACATAGAAATGATTTGATCTTGCAGAAGATAATTGACCCGTGGAAATTGAATTGATAAATTTTTCAATCGTATCTACTCCTTTATCCGGGTTATCCTCATCAACTTTCTGTGCAGCAATTACCCAAGAAAAAACTTCTTCTTCTGGGGTTAGTTCTTCAGACTGTTTTTCGGACCAGAAGAGAATGGTGGTATCGGAAACAATTTTTTTATTTGTTTTTGAGTTGATAAGATGTTTAAGTGCAGCACTATAATTGTTTTCGGCTAATATTGAAATAGGTGCATTATAAGCTTGCTCTTTACCATAAGAATCGAAACCTGAATTTTTCTGGAAGGCAACTATCTTTACATTTTTATCAGAACCGGGAAGTCTAAGTTCAGTATTAAGTCTTTTAATAATTTTCTTTTCTCCTGTAATCAGACAAACACCTTCCTTCAATTTTTTAATATCATCTTCTTCATTCTTTCCTGAAAGAAATTCTTCCCCCTGATATTTTTTAATAACATTTCTGTTTGCAATTAAATCATTTTCCCCATCTAACTGAAACGACATCCAACCGCTAACCTTAAGGCATTCCTCCCAGTTTGGATGTTTTGGTAACTCTTGTGTTTGATTTGATTCATAAAAATTAATTACTGCCTTAATTCCTATATCTTCCTTCAATTCACCCGGAAGAGACTTTAATTTATCAATGAATGCTTCATTGTATTTATTTGCCTGTGTGGCCTTTTTTTCATCTTTACTTAATCCGGTAACATATTCGATTTTATCCCAAAGAAAGTTTGATTTAATTCCCCCCGTCCTTATAACCCCTTTTGGAACGAAATACATTTTCCCTCGTTTACCTTCTCGTTTATTCTGTAAATCCACAAATTTGCCTTCTGCATCAATAACAATCGTAAAATCAAGTTCTTCCATTTCATACCCAATAGGTGCATGGATTTCCGGTTTTCTTTCATAATAATCATACAATGCTTTAAGTATCATCTTCTTATCTCCTCACTTGTGTAGTATGGAATTTTAACGATACCATTCTCAATTCTCGCTGGAAAGAACATCGGCTTTGGATCTTTTATGTTTGTGAAATCCATATCATAAAGCATAAAGCCAAGTTCTCTTGTTTCATTAAGTATTTGTGCCAGTTCTTCTTCGGGCTTCTTGATGAATTTGAAATTACAGCTAAATTCTCTTGTGCCGAGATATGGCTGATTAAAGCATTGCCCTTTTGAAGCGCGACGTTCAAATATTGCAAGATATTTTCCCGGTGTTTCATCTTTGCGGTAAGCGTCTTTTTTTTCTTCCCAATCTTTAATTTCCTGAAGCATAAATTCTATTTCTTCCGGATCCCAAAGAAATTCGGGAACGACACTATGCTTATTGTTTTTTCTTTCTACAAGTGGAATAAACTCGAGGACGGCATAAAAGCGATATTTAACATCACGCAGAAAATAACCCGCACGTTGAAGACGATTGTCTTCAATAATAACACCTGTTTTATTTGATGCAACGGCACCAACTTCATTCCTTCTTACTGAAATCCATTTTATTGGATTAAGAATTTCAATCTTTGTGGGATGCCAGCGAATTGCGGGTTTCCAAAAGATTGATTCGAAAACCGCTCTAACAGATGATGGTGTAGGAATATCATAGCTTACTCGCTCGACTTTCATCTCGGGTCGGGTAAAGCAAGCATAATCTCCCCATACCTCAAGGCAAAATGGTTTGTGATTGTTTATTTGCATAAATACCTCTTGAATAAATTTTGAAAATTTTATTGTACAAAATCGCCTTGAATCCAATCAGATTCATTACATAATAAACCTAATCCTGGTTTATATAAATTTGGATCTTTCTGAACCCAATAACCATTTATATCTTCAACATAACCAGCATTCCTAATATTGTTGAAGCAATTTAAAGGAACATTAACAATATATCTTTGCAATTTTCTCAACAAACCTTTTGAAGCGCCAGCGTATTTTAATTGTTCAATCAACTTGAGACTGCCTTTACCGGACTTCGAACTTTTATACCAAACGATTATGCTGAACTGCTTTGATGAATCTATCATATTAAATTTTTCTGCAAAACTTCTAAACTGAAAATTAAATGAAGAAGCATCTCTAACTAAATGATTATAAAAATCAGCTTCATCAAAAGAATTAAGATTTGAGTAAAGATATTTGAAATATTCTGAATAAAGACTTGGCGTAAATTCTTCATCGGGATGATAGCGAATTATGGCTTTTCCAGCATCTTCAGCTTTTCTTAAGAAACCAGATGGAGAAGGTTTTGGAGGAATAAAGACAACAACTCTACCTCCATCTTCCAGTTTATTCTCTCTATTACATCTTCCGGCAGCTTGTGCAATTGAATCAAAACCGGTTAATGCACGATAAACAACCGGAAAATCTATATCAACACCCGCTTCAACAAGCTGTGTGCTTATAACTTTAACGGGTTCGTTTTTCTTTAGCTTAATTTTTATTTCAGAGATGACTTCACTTCTTTCTTCGCCGCACATAAAACCGGAAAGATGAATTGTTCCTTCGGGCATTAAAGAATGAAGTTTCCTGCAATCATTTCTTTGGTTAACAATACATAAAACTTGTTCGTAATTTTTTAGTTCTTCGGAAACTTCTTCCCAACTTTTGGTTTTGTTAAGTTCTTTTGGTAAGAGAAATTCAACTCTTTTAAAATCTTTAGCAAGTGAATCGGGATCATCAATTATTTCTGTAACATTTTCTAATCCATCGATAGAATTTGTTTCTGATCCGATTTTTCCCCGAAGGGCTGGTTGAGTAGCTGACATTAAAACAACTGTAACACCAAAATGCTTTACCAAACCTTTCAATACAGAAAGGATTGGTCTGAAATAACCTTGCGGAAGCATCTGAGCTTCGTCAAGAATGATTATGCTGTTCGCAATGTTATGAAGTTTTCTGCAAGCTGAAGTTCTGTTTTTAAATAGTGATTCGAAAAGTTGAACATTTGTTGTAACAATAATCGGTGCATCCCAGTTTTCTGAGGCAAGCCTGTTTTTGCTTGATTCGCTTTCCGGATCAAGATTACTATGGTGTTCTATTACTTGATCTTCACCAAAAAGAAATTTCCCTGCTTCTTTTAGCTTTTCAATTTCTTCATCTATGTCGGTTCCATATTTAAAAACTTTTGATGTTTGTTCAATTATACTTGTATAAGGAATAGCAACAATGATTCTTTTCTCGTCATATTTAATAGCGTGTTCTAACGCAAAAGCCATTGAAGCAAGAGTTTTTCCTCCGCCGGTTGGAACTGTTAAAGAGAAAAATCCCGGCTTAAGTTCGGCTTTTTCTCTGCATCGTTTGAGGATTCCATTCCTTTTTTTGTTTAATTCACTATCAGATTTTTTTTCTGA
>JAHJVF010000345.1 GCA_018828505.1 Bacteroidota bacterium
ATATTTGAATTTTCTATCTCGTTGTATTAAAAGAATTTAGAGCATTTTTTTCTAATGGCGGTCAGTAGAGATTTTCCTTAATGACAAATTTGGGTTTATAGAATTAGGAATCAAACTGAAAAAATCACACAGAATATCTGAACTCAGAAATGAATTGCTAAAAAAGAAAATAGTTGTCCACATCAGTGAAGATGATTGTGATTTAATAGATAGCATTTATCTTCCCACCAAGTATCCAATTGGCAGTGCACTTCCAGATTTTTTTCCGGATGAAAAAATCGCTAAAAAGTGTCTCTCAATCGCTGAAAGTGTTCTTGAGGAAGTTAGGAAGGTACTCTCGAATTAGAATAACCAGCATTCAGTTTGACCTTACCGCATATTTCTCCTACTAGTCTTTTTAATCTTCCAATTCTCCACAACACATTGTTTGAATACAATTCATATTATCTCTAAATTTGTTCCATGAAGAAAAAATTTAAGATACTTGTTTCAAATGATGATGGAATTTCATCAAAAGGGATTGTTGCATTAAGAAATGCTATGCTCGAATTAGGTGAAGTTATTGTTTATGCACCCCATAAGCAGCAGAGTGCCGTCGGGCATGCAATTACTGTCCAAACTCCGCTGCGAATCGAACCGCATTATATGAATGGTGAGCTATTTGGATATGCAGTAACCGGCACGCCGGCAGATTGCGTTAAGTTAGCAATTTCATCAATGCTGGATGAGCCGCCCGATCTGGTCGTTTCAGGAATTAATCACGGTGCGAACGTTGCGATAAATGTTCTTTACAGCGGGACAGTTTCTGCCGCAACCGAAGGAAGGATTTTAGACGTTCCATCGATCGCTTTCAGTATGACATCGTTTGAACCGGAAGACTTTTCTTACGCAGAGAAAGTTGCTAAGCAAATCGCAAGAGAAGTTTTAGAAAAAGGACTTCCTCCCGGAATTTTATTGAATGTCAATATTCCAGCAGTGCCTGAAAATGAAATCCAGGGGATTGTTGTTACCCGTCAGGGGATATCAAAATGGAATGATATTTATGAACGCCGTATCGATCCAAATCAGCGGGAATATTTCTGGCTCACAGGCTCTCTTAAAAAGCTTGATATCGAAATCGACTCAGACGTCGTTGCGACACATGATAATTTTGTTTCGGTAACTCCGATACAATACGATCTCACTGCATACGACTTTCTTCCCCATTTGAAAACGTGGAAACTCAACGGTAAATGATCCAATCCGCTTTTGTTTTGTTCACTCTACTGAACTTTTCAATTACAGTAAGTTTTTCGATTTTACTTTTAGTTTTCCTATGTGGTTTGATCATCGTCTCTGTTTATTTCTACTACAAAAAAACGATTCCTTTTATTACTTCGAATTGGCGAATTTTACTTGCAGCATTAAGAGGATTGGCAATATTTTTTATTTTGCTTGCTATCGCGGAGTTGACGCTGAACATCTCCTCAATATTTAATTTGAAACCAACTTCTCTTTTCCTTCTCGATAGAAGTAAAAGTATGGCACATGACCAAAAATCACTTGAGCTTACCTTAGATGAACTGAACAGGATTTCCCAATCAAATAGAGAAGAATTTCAATTTCAAACTTTTTCTGAATCAATAGATGATTTATCAGTACCTTTTGACGATAATTTGAAATTCAAAGGGGCCGGAACAAATATTTCTTCCGCATTGGAATCAGTTCAAAATATCAAAGATGACAAAAACATTCAGAACATTGTTCTTATCACAGATGGAATTTACAACCGCGGTGATAAACCGATTCATGCTGCAGAAAAACTTAATATTCCGATATTCATGATCGGTGTCGGTAATCCAAAACCTCAAAGAGATATTATTGTTAAAGACATAATATCAAATGATATCATGTACGTCGAGAACACTTCTCCTGTTAGAGTTGATATAGTTAATAATGGATATGAAGGAAAAGAAGTTGAAATAACTCTGTTCGAAGAAGGGCGGCAAATTGAGAATAAAAAAACAAATCTCAGCGGTAATTACAACGAGGTCTCTTTCGATTACACGCCCAAATCAGAAGGTGATAAACGACTGAGTGCCG
The DNA here is from genome assembly GCA_018828505.1 of Bacteroidota bacterium. Taxonomy (GTDB): domain Bacteria; phylum Bacteroidota; class Ignavibacteria; order Ch128b; family Ch128b; genus JAHJVF01. The sequence continues at coordinate 2,083 of JAHJVF010000345.1, forward strand.
TCGTCCGGAGTTTCTCCGACGAAGCAAGTGTAAAGAACAACTCATTTTCCAAGTATGTAAATGTATTGAGCAATAAATTGAAAGTTCTGTTGATCGGTTCGGTACCATCGAGTGATCTGGGCTTCATTAAGCAGAGTCTCGCTGTCAATCAGGATTATGTTGTTAAAGCATTAGTTGAAAATACTTCGGGGGGGTTTCTGCCGAACAATGCAGATAGAAATTTTTTGGATTCTGCAGATGTTCTTTTTTTTATCGGATTTCCGGGAAAAAATTCTTCTCAAAATTTTCTCTCGGATATTAAGTCGGCAGTACAACGGAAAAATCTTCCAATATTTTATCTTGTATCAAATGAAATGGATCTTTCCCACCTTCAAATTTTTAACGATTATCTTCCGTTTGAATTGGGAAATCCATATGGTGATGTATCCCAAATTTTTATCGATATACGTGAAGGGACCGCAAAGAATGAAATTCTTAATATTGACGAAGCTAACTCAATGGGAGTATGGAATTCTTTTCCGCCAATTTTCAGAATCGACAGAGAATTCCGAAGTAAACCGGAATCTGAACTTCTCTCCTACTTCAAAATTCAAAACACCAGGATTAACCAACCTTTAATTCTCACAAGAAAATTAAATCGTCATCGCTCGATTGCTTTCATCGGGTTTGGCATTTGGCGATTGAAACTGCTCAACGCAATTAAGACAAATGAAAATGAATTCTTTGATAGATTCATCAACAATAGTGTTAAGTGGCTCAGCTCGCGTGAGTTGTTGAAAAATTTAAAATTAACTATGTCTAAAAAAATATTCGATGCATCCGATAAGGTTGACATTACCGGACAGCTTTATGATGAAAGTAATCAGCCAATCTCAAATGCAAATATTTCCTTAGAGATGAAGAGAGGCACTCAGAATGTTTTAAATGCAAATCTGGAACCAATCGGTAATGGACTTTATCAATTCAGCTTAACTGATCTGGAAGAAGGCGATTATTCATTCCGCGGCTCAACAGAAATTGGCGGACAGAAATTTTTGGATGAAGGTAAATTCACCGTCACCGAAACCGAGCTTGAATATCAAAACCTTACAATGAACGAAGACCTTCTGAAACAAATCGCAGAAATGACCGGTGGAAAGTACTTTCCTGCTGAAGAGTCAAAACCTTTCTTTTCTAATGTGAATCGTTATCTTCGCACTCAAACCGTTGAAAAGGAAATCAAGAAAGATCAGCAGCTTTGGAACTCCGCTTATTTATTGTTGGCAGTCATTCTTCTCCTTGGAACTGAATGGTTTTTCAGAAAGAGACTAGGGTTATTATAACGTCAGTTAAAAACATCTTTAATGACTTTACTGATTTCTTTTTTCCCAATATTTGTCATCTATGTGATACAAAACTTATTCGTTCACGATTTGTAGTTTGTGATGAATGTATTGCAAAACTTCAATGTACAACGGAGATAAATCTGAAAGAGGTTTATGCTGAAAATTTTGGAAGTTCAGAAATCATATCGAATTTCTATTCGAAATATTTATTTTCAAAAGAGGGAGACTTTCAAAAATTAATTCATTTGTTGAAGTATAGAGGGATCTCAAAAATTGGAATTCAACTTGGTAGAGAACTTGGGAGGGATTTGTTACAGTTTGATTGGTTTAATAAAATTGATTTGTTGATCCCGATTCCGCTTCACAAAATGAAAGAGTTAGAAAGAGGATACAATCAATCGACTATGATTTGCGAAGGAATCAAAGAAATAACTGAAAAACCTTTTTGCACGAAAGCTATTAAGCGAACGCGAAATACGATGACGCAAACTCACTTTACAAGAGAAGAGCGGAAGAAAAATGTTTCAGCGGCTTTTTCAAAAAAGGATAAAAGTAAAATTGGGAAAAAACATGTTGCACTTGTAGATGATATCTGTACAACGGGTTCGACAACATCTGAATGTGCAAAGGTTTTACTAAATAATGGAGCTTCGTCAGTTTCATTAATAACATCTGCAATCGCGTTATTATAAAGAGGTATGCTAAACATGCATAATATTCTTGTAAAACTTAAGCGAAACCCAAGAATCCTTTACGCCTCCTTGATTTTGTATTGGGTTATTTTAATAATTTTGACTTCTGTTCCAACCACTTCACTTCCAAAAGTCGGAATCAGCGATAAGCTCCAACATTTCTTTGCATACTTTGTTCTTGCATTATTATTGAATTCATCTTTCCTGGTCCAGAGAAAGTATCAATTCTCTTTTAATGTTAAATCATTACTTAGTTTATTGATAGTCGTTCTTTATGCAATCTTCGATGAAGTGCATCAATATTTTATACCAGGCCGGTTTTGTGAATTCTCTGATTTTATTGCGGATGTTATTGGCGGAATAGCTGGAGTGCTGCTTGTTTATTTTCTTTTTAGAAGAAATTAACACTATCCAAATAATAACTCTAATCTTGTATAATTATCGAGCGATTTACATAATGCGTTTTAGATAGTTGGAATTTGGATTTTGGTATTCCCGCCTGCCTACTTACTATTGATGAGGCGGGCAGGTGGAATTTGAGAATTGGGATTTAAGATAAATTTAATTTATATGAGTATCTTGATATACTACCAATCTGCCTACAGCATGCACGGTTAATTCGTTGAGTTATTAATTATCAGTAACTCACCCTAAATCCCTCTCTTAAAAAGAGAGGGACTTTGAAAATCGAGCGAAATCGCCCCTTCTCTTTGTAAGAGAAGGGGTAGGGGGATGAGTTCTAATAGTTACCAA
>JAHJVF010000536.1 GCA_018828505.1 Bacteroidota bacterium
CTGCCGACAGGCAGGTGGTCAGGCGGGTCTGTCCGTCGGACAGGCAGGGATTATTAGTGCGAATTCTTATTCGTTTAACCCGAAAAATGCAATAGAAAATTGTTTCTTCCACTAATAGTTGATGCTGAATGGTTTGCAGCGAAAGAATATTTTACCCCGAAAAATTCGGGGTGAACTTTTTCTAATGCAATGCAATTAGATAAAGTGTCCTTAAATTGTTCTATATCAATAGATTACAGGGATCGAACTTTTAAATGATTTCTCAAATGCATTTTTCGGGTTTAACCTCCCTACTGATTGCCACCGGACAGCCACCTTGGGCGGATTCACATGCGCTGGCAATGGTTGCATCTAAGTCACCGGCGGCAGAAAATCCAGCGTGTTCACCCCGTAGAACGGGGTTCACCACCTCATTGGTAAGAATAGGCGGATTCACGTTGGGAGAGTTCGCCGTCACGTTGGCCCGCTTCACTAGCGGGAGCGGTGGTGCCTCCGTTTCCATTTGTTCCTGCTTCGTTCTTATCGGGCCGCGGGCTTCGCAACAGTCGTGGTCAGCGCGGAGGAAGGCTCAGGCTTCGGGTTTGTCCCACCGAGCTTAAATCCGAGCGTGATGTGATGCGTAGCCCCAAGGTCGCCGTATGCATTGAACGCATAGTCGATCTTGATGTCGCCGTAGTTCAAACCCGCTCCCGCGGTGAGGCCTTTCAATCCGCCCGAAATGTCCTGGAAGCCGGTTCGGTATCCCCCCTTACAGCGACGTATTCAATAGGCAGGAATTCCGCACCGAAGGAGAACTGTGTCTTTGACTCCCCGATATTCCCGCCGGAGGCCGACACCGCGAGAGTGTTGTCGAGCAAGTGAACTGCTACCCCTCCCAAGATCTGCGTCGGCAATTTGTACGCCACATCGTTGAACTTCATCTGCGAGCCAAAGTTGCGCCCCACCACCCCGATGTCCACCATCTCAATGCGACCATACAACCCGACATCGCCGGCGAACGCTACCGTAGACTTCTCTGCGAGGTTTTCATAGATGACCTTCGCTCCCACCCCGATACCCATCTGCTCGAACAACTTGACTCCAACCCCCACGTGAGCGGCAATATCCAGGTTGGTGAAATCCCCTGTTTTCACAAACCCTCCGCCGGGCGCCGCCTCCGTGCGCGTTTGCTTTCCCGTTCTCAACATGGTGACGCCGGCCCCCAGCGTGCCAAGTTCGTGCGGCATCGCCACGCCGATGAAGCTGTGCTGCATCTCGGCAATCCAGAGATTGTGGGAAAGGATCACGTCCATCCGGTCGATGTGTGAGAGCAAAGCGGGATTCCAATAGACTGAGCTCGCATCGTTGGCGAGCGCGATACCCGAGTAGCCCATCGCCGCGGCGCGAGCGCCGATACCGAGCTTGAGGAACGTTGCTGCGGTCGTTCCGGCTTTCTCATCCCCCGAAGCGACGGCGCTTTGGAGGGAGATCATGATGTTCAGCAGCATCACGGTAACTTGAAGAACGCTTTTCATGACAGTTCTCCTCTTTCAAAGTTAATAATCATACGATTGCATCTGGTGTTCATGTTTTTATCCTTTCTAAAATATTTGCTTTCAAATTTAATCATCATGCGATTGTATCCGTCGTCAGCGGACGACGGTAAATTTTTTGATAACGCGATGCTCTGCGCCATCCGAATCATTAAAATGAACAACGTAGAGATACGTGCCGCTCGCTATCAGTTCGCCTCCGCTGTTACATCCGTCCCATGCCACTTCGTTGTAGCCCTGGCGCGCAGGGGCTATATCGTCCGGAATCTCCTTAAGGAAATCTCCTGCGACCGTGTACACACGGATCTTTACTTTGCCGGCGCCCGCGAGGACATACGTAAAGTACATCCCCCCTGAAGGAAGCGACTTGTGCGGGAAGGGATTCGGATAACTCATCACCTCGCTCACAGTTCCCTCCAACTTTCCGCTGCCTGTCGTAAACCCCCAGTTATATTGCTTGATCAACTGTGTGCCATCTTTTCCACAAATGGACCGGCTGATGGAAACTGTATAGAGCGTATCCGGCTGCAACGTCTGGGTCGGCTTGAGCGTTGCGACCCGGGTAGCGGTGTCAAACCGCACGACCGCAGGCACGGGCAGGTTGCCGAAATCGCGCAGCACGAACGTGGTCGAGTCGATAGTGGCGGGGTTCATAGCGCGTGTGAACCGCACACTGATGACCACATTGGTCGGAACTCCCCTCGCGCCGTCCGGCGGGAAGAGATCGACAGCCGCGGGGATGGAACTCTGCTCAAACTGGGTGTACCTGTACGCCGCCGTAGTGGTTGCAAACGAGACCC
>JAHJVF010000346.1 GCA_018828505.1 Bacteroidota bacterium
TATTTGCACTTTCTTTTGAATTAAAAATTTATACGAGTGTTCCTCAAACATTTTATTTTCGTTAAAGGATAATTTTCTCTTGATGATTGGTATAAATTCAGAGTTGATTTCATAGCCAAGGGAATTACGATTTAGGTTCTTCGCTGCTAAAGAAGTAGTTCCGCTTCCAAGAAACGGGTCAAGAACAGTATCCCCAACAAATGAAAACATTTTAATAAGTCGTTTAGGAAGTTCTTCCGGGAACATTGCAATATGATTATCTTGCTTTGCACCGCCAAAATTCCAATGCCCCTGAAAATATGTGTTCCATTCTTCTGTTGTTAATTTGGAAAGCTCTTTGTTCTCTTTTGATACTTTTAGCGAGGTTCCAATTTTTTTGAATATAAGAATAAACTCATAATCCAACTTTAGAATCCCATTGCGTGGATAAGGAAAGGAACCCATAACAGTTGCACCGCCAGTAGTATTTGTAGTTGTAACCTTCTGCCAAATAACAGCTCCCATATAATCAAAACCAATCGTTTCACAGAACTTTATTATTTCAGTTCGTATAGGAATTACTTTGTATCGCCCGTAATAAACGGAACGTGCAAACTGGTCCCCTATATTAACACACAAACGGCATCCATTATGAAGGACACGATAGGATTCTTTCCAAACAAGATTAAGATTATTTATATAACTCTCATAACTATCATTAAACCCAATTTGATCGTCAGTTCCATAATCTTTCAATTGCCAGTATGGGGGAGATGTGATCACTAAATGAACAGACTCGTCATTTAGTTCACTCATACATCTGGAATCGCCATTTACAATTAAGTGTTTTGTTTTCATTTCTTTCTCAATACTGATATATGTTAAGTTTTTATCTTTTAACTTTCAACTGGGACATCAAGGCACAGCTCTGCCCCCTCAGTCACATTTGTTCTGGTTTGTGTCCTTTCGATACGTCCCGACTCGATATAATTACAACAGTCGGGACTACTCCTGCCCGCCGAACTCGGGCTGACGAGGCAGGCGGGCAAGAACCTTCTTATGTTATAAATTGAGACGGTTCTCGAGTTGTTTGACACTTTAGTGTCAAGTATCGAGAGAACCAAATCACGGCATTAAAATAACGCCATACATTTGTATGGTAGTTTATGAAATCGGCGGAAATTTGTCAAGAGCTTTTTTGATTACGCAGATTTAATTTGATTATAACGGAGCGGTGTATATTATCCCTAAAATTCTAAGTTGTAAAATCGAAAGTCGAATGTTTTGGAGCTTGTTATTTGGAATTTGAAATTTATTTTTCAGGCGCCAAAGTAAGGAGTTTGTACTTTTGATATATTTCAGAAGAGGTATTGAATTGAATATATTTCCCTTTCAGCCACATTCTGCTTTGGTCGGAATAATTTTCGTGCGTAAGATGACCGGATTGTCCGCTCGTAATAATGATGAGAGAGCTGTCAATATTACTTAGATCAACAATTTGCCGCATCGAAGGTCCAAGATAATTGTCATACGATTCGGAAAATTTGTAGCTGGTATTAAGCAGAGTAGTTTGATCGCCGCCAATCTCAAAGGGTCCAATATCCACAAGATAATCTATGATCGAACTCTGTCCGCTGAAAGGATGTTTGAATTTAACTTTATGAATTTTTCCCCATTGCCAGTATTTTGGTTCTTTCCCAAATTCATTTTCTAATTTTGTAATAGCATCGACTAAACTTTTGCGAATAATTTCTTCCTTGGTCTCAATTTGTTTCGTATTAATATTGTCAAACCAGGAAGTTGATACATATTCTTGAATAGTTGCTGTTGAATCATTCCAATCCATTATATGCGGACTGGCTGTCGACTTCTCACCGCTTTCATCAGATAACAACTGCAGAATTACTCTATGAGGTACATTTCCCACAAAAACAAATTGTTTGAAAAGTTCTTCACCCATCTCATCAACGAAAGTATTTTTCAGAAGCTCGGAATAAAAATAATTGTAAATACCTGAAGTTTGATCGTACTGGCTTATTTCAAAATTCCAATTTTTAAAATA
>JAHJVF010000347.1 GCA_018828505.1 Bacteroidota bacterium
AATCTTGGAAATAATGTGTTCAATTTTACAACTGCGAATTTTGATTTCATCCAGCACTATCGACCGCGGGTGAATGTCGTTCAAAGACCAACTCAAGATGGCGGCAAAGGTTTTCAGTTCACTGGTCATCATGAGATAATGATTCCGTTACTTTGTGCAATGGTTAAAAGCAGATAAAACTATTTAGGTTAATTTCCTGAGTTCCACTACTGTCCAAAATAGTTTTTGTTGAATTATATGCGAATGCACCACCCGTGGCAATAGAATCTTTAAGTGGCAGTCCACTATGTGGAAAGTTTTGAATTCAAGATAAATGTTAACATTATTCTAAAATCGAGAACTCTCCGAAGGAGTCCTTTGGATAACCCCCCGTCCCGAGGTGACGAAAAAGTCCTTTGTGAACCTTTGTGACTTAGAGACTTTGTGGCTGATGTTTTGAATTTGCTTGATAATAAAGATTTTTATTTGCCACGAAGACACAAAGACTCAAAGAACCACTAAGTCCGTCAAGGCGGGTTACTGTTTAGTCGACCTCGGGAATAAAAGGGGGATGAGTTCCTTTTTACTTAATGTCAAAATATAAATTAATTTTATTTATTGTTCAGATTGATAAAGCATTAATTGTTAAAAATTTATTTTGGACCCATGTACCAAAGTTCAATTTCCAAAAATAAAAACGATCCTTCATTTTCTTTATGATATTTGTATTTTTGAGAGTTAAAAAAATCACGAATGATAAAGTTTGAACCAAAACTAGATAAGTATACGATCTCTCCTATTGCAGCGGGATTTTTAGCTCTTATTGTTGCATTTTTCCTTTACCAAATTATCGGCGGAGCACTGACTTTATTATTCGTCGGTACTGAAGTTACAAGTGAGAATGCAGGAATGATTCGACTTCTCACGTCAGTAAGTCAAATATTGTTTTTGCTGGTAGTCAGCATTCTTTTCGCAAAATTAATCTACGATGACTTCAATACGGTCTTCAAAATTTCTAAACCTGATTGGAAAGAACTCGCTATTTCGTTTTTCGGATTAATCCTTATTTTATCAGCGAGTCAATCATATATTTTCTTACAGACAAATTTCATTGAATATTTATCTTCGAGCAGTGAATCGCTAAAATCGTTTTTCTCAACTCTTGATAAATATAATGATATGGTTGAAGAATCGTACATTAAAATCATAAAGTCAGATCATGTGTTTGATTATGCATCAATTGTATTAAGCATCGCGATAGTTCCTGCTTTCTGTGAGGAGTTTTTATTCAGAGGTTTTGTTCAATCAAGTTTCGAACAGAGAATGAGACCGATACTGGCAATAATTTTGACAGGTGTTCTGTTCGGGATTTTTCATTTCAATCCTTATGCTTTACTGCCGCTGATTGCGTTAGGAACTTATTTTTCTTATCTGGCATATGTTACGCAAAGTATATTTATTCCTGTAATTCTTCACTTCTTGAATAATTTTATTACAGTAACAATTTATTATTTTACTCAGTCTGAAGATATTTTGAAAACACAGGTTGAAGTAGATATTTCAAATACAACTCTCCTGATAAGTTTTTTCTCTACGATTTTTTTATTTATATTAACTGTAGTAATATTGAACAAGGTGATAAAATTAAAAATCTTAAAACAGAGGGAGCAAGATAATGCATATTTGTCCTGAGTGCGGATACGAATACAAAGATTCAGTTTCTAAATGCCCGGACTGCAACGTTCAACTGATCACAAAAAAACAAAAAGAGGAAAAGGAAAAACGTTTCAAAGATTGGGAAGTCGCTTATACTGCCGATACCATGTATGAAGCGGAGATGATTAAGTCAAACTTATTGAGCGCTGAAGTCGAGTGTGTCATTCTAAATCAAAAAGATAGATCGTTTCAGGTAAGCGGTGACCTCGGGATCATTAAAATAATGGTTCCGAAAGATAAGGTTAGCGAGGCACTTGTTGTTATCGAAAATTCAGATTCGAATGATGATGATGAAATTGAAGAAGATTACGGAAGATAATCTGCATGAGCTTTGGGAATGTTGTCTCAAGAGTTACAGTTGCAGCACTCGCAATACCACTTATTGTTGGAGTTAGCTACGTTGGCGGTTGGTTTTTCTTTTCTTTAATTTCTGCTATTACAATTTTATCACTTTATGAATTCTATAAGCTCACAGAAAAAAAGTCGGCACTCCCCAATTATTTTTTAGGAATATTTTTTTCGGCAGCAACGTTACTCCTTTTTTTTTATAAACGTACCGACCTTGTACTTCATTTTATATTTGCGTTCATAGTTGTAGCTGCAATAATTGAATTATTCAAAAAAGAAAATAATTCGATCCTAAATCTTGGCGCAACGGTTTTTGGTTCAATTCTTATCGGTCTTTTCTTCTCGTCATTAATCGGGATTCGAGAATTTTATGGGAATTATAATTCTGAGGAATATTCAAATGGAGGCTATTTAGTCATAACTATTCTTTCAATAATTTGGATTTGCGATTCAGCAGCCTATTTTGGTGGAACTGCTATTGGTAAACGAAGACTGCTTGAAAGAATCAGCCCTAAAAAAAGTTGGGAAGGTGCGATTTTCGGATTTGTATTTGCAATTATTTCAGTGATTGCCGCAAAATATTTAATATTGAATTTTTTAAACTGGATCGATATTCTTTACATAGGAGTAGTCGTTGGAACTATCGGACAAATCGGTGATTTGATCGAATCAATGATAAAACGAAATGCTGGAGTTAAAGATTCTTCCAATCTAATTCCAGGACACGGAGGTGTTTATGACAGATTTGATAGTCTGCTGTTTGTATCGCCGTTTGTTTATTTTTATTTAATTTATGTCTACGGGTAACAGAACAATAAAAAATAAAGTTAAAGTCAATTTAATCTCACTTGGCTGCAGTAAAAATTTAGTCGATTCTGAAGTACTGCTTCGCCAGTTTGAAGCAAATAATTTGCACATAACTGATGAACCTGCAGAATCCGACATTATAGTAGTGAATACATGCGGATTTATTCAAGACGCAAAGGATGAATCGATCCAGACAATTCTGGAAGCTGCTCAGCTAAAAGAAACCGGAAAAGTCCAAAAACTCTTAGTGATGGGATGTCTTTCCCAAAGATATTCAGATGAATTAAAGAAAGAGATACCTGAAGTCGATGGCTTTTTTGGAGTTACTGATTATGCATCTGTACTGAAAGCAATTGGCGTAAATCTTAAATACGAATTGATTGGTGAAAGAAAATTAACAACCCCATCGCATTTTTCTTACTTAAAAATTTCGGAAGGATGTGATAACCCGTGTTCATTCTGTGCAATCCCATTGATGAGAAGGAATCACAAATCTAAATCTACGAGCGAGATAATTTCTGAAGCACAATTTCTTGCGAGCAAGGGGGTTAAAGAATTAATTCTTATCGGACAGGATACAACGTATTACGGACTTGATCTTTTAGGAAAAAGAGAACTCGCCCAACTTCTGCAGTTGCTTTGTAAAGTGAACGGAATTGAATGGATCAGATTGATGTACGCCTATCCTGCACATTTTCCCATGAATGTTTTAGATGTAATCGCGGGCGAAGAAAAAATTTGTAAGTATATTGATTTACCTGTTCAGCATATTTCAGACGAAGTTTTAAAATCAATGCGGCGAGGAATAAGCAAACGAAAGACTTACGAATTGATAGAAACTATAAAATTAAAAATTCCCGGGATTGCACTCAGGACAACTCTTATCACAGGATATCCAAACGAGAATGAGGATAGCTTTTCTGAGTTAGTTGAGTTTGTAAGAGATATCGAATTCGACAGGCTTGGAGTGTTCACATATTCTAAGGAAGAAAACACTTCTGCTTTCGATCTCGAAGATCCAATACCTGATTCTACGAAGCGACAACGCCGCGATATGATAATGGAGCTTCAAAAGGATATCTCGTTATCAAAAAATCAACTTTTAGAAAATAGCATCGTAAAAGTCATTGTGGATGATAAAATCAATTCGGATATTATTGCCAGAACTGAAAAAGATGCACCAGAGATAGATAACGAAGTAATTGTTAAAAGTATTGATGGAATTAAAGTCGGTAATTTTTATAATGTAAAAATCACCGACTCAACCGAGTATGAATTATATGGTGAGGTAGTAAAATGAAAAAAATGTTGGTTTATTTATTTATTAGTTTCTTCCCCATAATCTCAATTTCACAGGTGGAGAATGTTTCAAGACTTGCAATCAGAACTGTAAATCCATTCTTCTATTATAATGCATTGAATTTTATCGATGAGGATTCATCGTTAACACGTCTTGATCTTTACATTCAAGTTCCTTATACACAACTTACCTTTGTGAAAGAAAGTAATTTTTTCGTATCGATTTACGAGATCAGTGCTGGTATTTATGATTTGAATGACAGGATCATCACTGAAAAAATTTGGAGCGAAAAGATCTTACTGGCTACATACTCGGAATCAATTTCGCGAGGCGGAAGCAATATTAGTTTACGGTCGTTCCGATTACCTGCCGGTGTGTATAAGATTAAAATATTCATGGAAGACCGTGAATCAAAACGAAATGCAACTGCAACTGCCGAACTTACGATTAGAGATTTTCATTCGTTTAATTTTTCTGTCAGCGATATTTTGCTCGTTAAGGATTATTCTGAAGTAAACGGAACAAGAAGAATCGTTCCAAATATTACAAATAACATTGTGCTCAGTGACAGCGGCTTTTTTGTCTTTTGGGAATTTTACAATCATTCAAGCGATTCTCTCTATAATGTAAATTGCAAGATCAAAGATCAAAAGGGAGATGTAGTACTTGACTTTGATACTCCATACAAGTTTTCAGAGAAAAAGAATCCGGTATTCTTACAAATTCAAAAACAAGATTTCAAGCTTGGTGAATACGTCATTACTGTTTCGGCTATTTCGAACAATCCTAAAGAAGGTCCATATAATGTTTCCAAGAAAATATTTTCTCGCTGGATTGGTGTCCCAAAGAGCGTGATCGATCTGAACAAAGCTATAGAACAAATGATATATATAACCAATCGTGAGAATATTGAAAAAATGACTAAAGAAAAAGAGGAGTCCAAGAAATTCAACATGTTTATGGACTTTTGGAAATCGAAAGATCCAACACCTTCTACCGCTGATAATGAATTGATGGATGAGTATTACGGTCGTATCGAATATGCGACAAGTAATTTCTCTAATTATATGGAGGGCTGGAAAACTGATATGGGAATGGTATTTGTAATTCTCGGACCACCGAATAATGTTGACCGCTATCCTTTCAATTATAACACTCCGGCTCATGAAGTTTGGGAATATTATAACTTGAACAGAAAATTCGTCTTTGTTGATCACAGCGGTTTCGGGGATTATCGCCTGTTAAATCGTGACTATTCTGAATGGTTTAAATACAGATAAACAAAATTTTCTCTACAACTTTTATGTCCACAAATAAACCAGATATTGTTGTACTAGGGACAATAGTTTTCGATATTTTTGTTAAAGGTGTTTCTTCTTTTCCTAAGAAGGGTAGAGCAATCCCAATTGAAAAATTTCCATACAGCATCGGTGGCTGCGGAGCTAACTCTGCATTAGTTCTCTCACAACTTGGTGCGAAAGTATCCTTAATCGGCAGCATAGGAGATGATCATTTCGGAAATTACATCAAAAAGAAATTGAGTGAATGTAACATCAGATTGGAATTACTCTCCACTAAAGAAAAATTACCAACATCACTTTCAATTTTGTTCATCAGTAAAAAGGGGGAGCGGAGCTATTTACACAGTTCAGGTGCGAACGAGAAAATTAATCTATCCGATAAAGCTCTTTTCCAAATATCTTCGGCAAAAATTTTTCACATTGGCGGGGCGATGCTCTTTCCGGGATTTGACGGTAAACCGATGGCGAAATCTCTTAAGTATGCCAAAAAGAATAGAACTCTCACGTCAGTTGATCTTGGCTGGGATACATCCAATCAGTGGCTGAAAAAATTAGAGCTTTCACTCCCGTACATCGATATATTGATGATGAATGAAGCAGAGTTAAAGGCATTAACTAAAAAAAGGAAATTAGAATCTGCGGTTAACTATCTGCATGATAAAGGTCCAAAAGTTATCATTATAAAGTTAGGCGAAAGAGGTGCATTCATTTCGAAAGATATTTTGAAAGTTCACGTTCCGGCAATAAAAACCAAAGTTATTGATACGACAGCAGCAGGTGATAGCTTTGCTGCGGGATTTTTATTCTCTCTGATTAATGGCGGTAATCTGATTGACAGTGTTAAATTGGGAAATACACTCGGAGCTTTGACCGTTCAAAAATTTGGTTCCTTGACAGATAGCATAAATTTGAAATCAGTAATGAAGTTCGCTAAAATGCATTATGATTTTAACAGTCTCACTTAATCCTCTTCTTGAAAAAACTCTATTTTTTGAAAACATTAAAAACAGTGAAGTTAACCGGGCTTCTTCCGTTCTGATCAATGCCGGCGGAAAAGGGATAAATGTTTCCCGGCAGTTAAATTATTTATCGATCGATAATTTAGCTACAGGTTTTCTTGGCGGTGATAGCGGTAAGAGATTAAAGAGCATCCTCTACAAAGAGAACATTAAGAACTCTTTCCTCCAAATTAAATCCGAAACAAGAGAAGGATTTGTTGTTGTTCGAAATCAGATTGAACAAACCTCTTTTTTTGAACCTGACCCGCTAATCACCAGAAATGAGGTCGATGAATTTATTGAGAGAACAAAGCGTTCCATTCTGAATTCGGAAATGGTAATATTTTCGGGAAGTGCTCCAACTAATCCGGCAGGAGAAGATTGTACACGGATTTTTACCGAGTTGATCTCATATGGAAACGAAAATGACAAATTCACGATTGTTGATACATACGGACAAAATCTGAGCAGCATTTATTCAGCTAAACCAAAGATAGCTCATGCAAATATTAAAGAGATTGAAACTTCATTAGGTAAATCCTTAGTAACAGAGGTTAATGTTCTTTCTTTTTTAAGATCAAAAGAAATAGAAGGAATTAAAATTTTTATTTTAACGGATGGAGAAAAACCATTCTTCGCAATGAATCAGAAATATCTTTACAGAATTGAACCGATGAAAGTCGATGCAGTTAATCCAACCGGCTCGGGCGATGCATTTATGGCAGGATTAATTTTTGGACTGCATAATAATTTACCATTTGAAGAAATATTGAAATTCGCTACTGTGTGCGGTTCTTTGAATGCCTCAATGATGGAGGTCTGTCGGGTACCGCAAGACGAGATCGAAAAAAATCTTTCACTCGTCAAAGTTCATAAATTGAACTGAACAAATTGCTTCCAAAAAAAGAAACAAGTATAATTCAGCGTGAAATACTTTTTATTATCTGCTTTCATACTCAATTTTTTTATCACTAGGAATTTAGTATCCCAACAAACCGAGTATGAGATTGAATTGTCCGGACTGCAGAAGACTCCACTTTCGCATTACCAACAGATTTTACCCCTAAAATTGGTTTCCCTCAACGACTCATCACTGAATGAATTAAAGGTCAAAATTTCTTTAGCGTTAAACTCATTTGGCTTTCTTGATAATTCAATTGAGATAGTTTTGCCTGATACTTCCAGCACGGCTGATAATAAAAAAATATTTATTAGTATCACCGAGGGAAAAAAATATTTAATCAATGAGATAACTATTGATGATACTACTTTAGTAAATCATTCACCTTTGATCAGAGAGTTAAATCTTTTATCCCAGCAGCCTCTGAACGAGACGAGTATCAGCTCCATCAGTGAGAAAATCTTAAAACATTATTCTGATGAGGGTTACATTTTTGCTCAGGTTAAACTGCAAGGGTTTAAAAAAATCTTCGAAGATGAAAATGAAATCCAAACCGAACTGAACTTTACAGTTATTCCGAAGAGAAGATCAGTGATAAATAAGATTGAGATCGAGGGGAATGATCTTACCGATGCGAACATAATCATTCGTGAAATCCGAATAAAAGAGGAGGATACTTTTAATCAAGCCCTTGCCGATAAAATTACCAAGAGATTGAGGAGGTTAAGTATTTTCTCTCGTGTTAATATGCCGGAATATTTTATTGATCAAGATGGTAAAGGAACTCTTACATTATCCATCACTGAAGGAAATACAAATTCATTTGACGGAATAATTGGTTATATACCCGCCGCTTCTGCGAGAGAAAAAGGTTATTTCTCGGGACTCGTAAATGTTTCGTTTCGAAATTTATTCGGCACGATGCGGGCTTTTTCGCTTAAATGGCAGCAGGTAAGCAGAGCATCGCAGGATTTGGAAATAAATTATTTTGAACCGTGGCTGTTTGGGCTGCCGATAAATTTGTATTCAAGTTTTTTTCAGCGGAAACAAGATTCGACCTATGTACAAAGAAATGTCGGTGTAAGATCGGAAGTTTTGGTTTCTGAATTTTTATCGTTCAATCTCACGATAAATTCCGAAAGAGTGATCCCCTCTGCAGAAAAAACTATTGCTCTGCTAAATAACAGTTCTTCAATCTCGATTGGCGGAGGAATGAAATATGACACGAGAGATGATTTCTTTTTCCCGAACGAAGGATTGATTTTTCGAACTGATTATTTTTACATACGAAAAGAAATATCAGAGCAAACTACTGCTGCAAAGACTTCAATCGATTTAAGAAAAATTATGGCGGACTTTGATTATTATCAACCGACTTTTAGTAATCAAATATTTACTGTCGGGTTGCATGGCAGAGAATTGCGCGGCAATGACTTTGACCTTAGCGACCTTTTTAGACTCGGCGGCACAAACACTCTTCGCGGATATGAAGAGAATCAATTCAGCGGCTCAAGATTGCTTTGGATGAACAACGAATACAGATTACTTTTAGCTAAAAAAAATTTTGTTTTTGTTTTTTTAGATGTTGGTTATTATTACCGAAACTTTATGAACGAAAATCTTTCAAAAATAAAATATGGATACGGGCTTGGAGTAGCAGTCGATTCTCCTCTCGGAATACTCAAGGTAAATTACGCTCTCGGCGAGGGGGATTCGATCTCAAAAGGGAAAATTCATTTCGGAATAATAAATGCATTCTGATTTCTTTAAGCGGGTAGTTGCTTATCTGGTAATATTGCGTATTTCAAATTTTATTATCGCATTTGCTTCCATCTATTTTGCCATAGTAATTGCCGATGTAAATTTAGCTTTTCAACCAATTACATTTTTAGCATCTCTATCAGGAGCACTCATCGGCGGTGCTGGAATGGTCATCAACGACTACTTTGATTTTAATATTGATAACATCAATCGACCCGAACGCCCGATCCCTTCCGGATTAATTTCAAAAAAAAGTGCGTTCGTATATTATTGTATTTTGAATATCCTTGCACTCCTACTCATACTGAAAACAAATAATGTGGTAGTAGCGATTGCCCTCTGTTCAATCGTATTGATTTTTTTATACAGCTCTCGGCTAAAAAAAATCATGCTTGCCGGAAATTTTACTGTTGCTCTCATGACCGGAATGGCTTTTATTTTCGGAGGGGCTGTTGGGGAGAATATTACTACACTGATCATACCTGCAGTTTTCGCTTTTTTAATCAATCTTGCTCGTGAAATAATTAAAGACGTCGAAGACATTGAAGGTGATAAATATTACAACTCACGGACATTCCCAATATTGTTCGGTGAAAGAAAAGCACTCTATCTCGCTTCTGCGGTTCTGTTTGTTTTGATTCTTTTTACTTTTGTCCCGTTTATTTTTCAGATCTATAAGATAGAATACTTTATTCTGGTACTTTTCGGTGTCGACATCGTAATGCTCTATTCGATAATATCTATTTTTCGAAATCCCTCAAAAAGTAATTTGCGAAGAATTGGAAATCTCATAAAATACAATATGGCAGTTGGTTTGCTGGCGATATATTTGGGAATACGATGAGAAGTTTTCAACCGATTGAAAAAAAATATTTTAAATCTGGATTTGAGCTTATAGCCGGAACTGATGAAGCCGGAAGAGGTCCGCTTGCTGGTCCCGTAGTCGCTGCTTCCGTTATTTTTCCAAAGAACGTTAAGATTAATGGGATCAACGATTCAAAAATTTTAAGTCTCGAGCAGAGACTTAATTTGGAAGTGGAAATTAAATCAAAAGCAATAGCTTACTCCGTAAAAGCAATTGATCATACAACAATCGATAAGATAAACATTTTGAATGCATCGCTTCTTGCAATGAGAAAAGCAGTAGAGTCATTAAAGATCAATCCTGAGATCATTCTTGTTGACGGTCCAAAAACTTTCGAATCAACCACACAAGTTATTTCAATCATCGAAGGAGATTCAAAGTGTTTTACAATCGCCGCAGCTTCGATTCTTGCGAAGAATTATCGTGATAGGTTAATGATCGACTATGCGGAGACATATCCTATTTACAATTTTGAAAAGAACAAAGGATATCCGACAAAATTTCACATTGAAGCGATTTTAAGGTACGGACCTTGTGAAATTCACAGAAAAAAATTTTTAACAAAGATCTATGAACGAAGAAGCGAACAAAACACATTCGAATTCTAAATCTTACGGAAGGACCGGTGAAGATTTAGCTGAAAAGCTGCTTATCAAAGCAGGTTTTAAAATAATCAAAAGAAACTTTCGTTTCGGCAAAGGGGAGATTGATATCGTTGCAATGGATGGCAATTGCTTAGTTTTTGTTGAAGTGAAGTATCGTCGCAATCTTGATTTCGGTGAACCTGAATATTCAATTACTAAATCCAAAATAAGACAATTAAAAAGAATTGCTGAAGCTTACTATTACATTAATAAAATTGAAGATCAGGAATGCCGCTTCGATGTAATTACAATTCTTGGCGATCTTAAAAGTAATCCTAAGATCAATCACATTAAAAATGCTTTTTACTGAAAAGAAAATCGGAGAAAATAAATGAACATAGCTGTTTGGACGGTATTCGGATCGGCAAATCAGCTGCTTGCTGCATTGACTCTAATCGCTGTTACAGCCTGGCTTGTTCAGAAATCACGGAATTATTGGTTCACTGCTATACCTGCGGTGTTTATGATAATTACTACCCACCTTACGCACAGTGTGATACTCAATAGCCCCGACCTTCCCGCCTGCCTCACGTGATATGACCTGCCCGCCCAATTTTATCTCATGAGGCAGGCGGGATGGGCGGGCAGGTAGGTCGGGGACCAGATTAACACCAAATGCTTTGGCTTTAGCCATTAAACAAGGCTATTTTGTGGCTATCCGAAGGATCCTTTGGAAAGCCCAGAGTTTGGTGTTAGTTTTATCCCCCGACTAAAGAGGCTG
>JAHJVF010000051.1 GCA_018828505.1 Bacteroidota bacterium
AACACCAAACTCTGGGCTTTCCAAAGGATCCTTCGGATAGCCACAAAATAGCCTTGTTTAATGGCTAAAGCCAAAGCATTTGGTGTTAATCTGGTCCCCGACCTACCTGCCCGCCCATTCATATCACGTGTGGCAGGCGGGGGAAGGTCGGGGCTATTGAGTATCACACTGTGCGTAAGGTGAGTAATAATTAATTTTCGAGGGTGACCAGAAAGTAATTTTTCTGTCACACTGAGCTTGCCTGCCCGACGCAGGCGGGTCGAAGTGTGAAAATGTTTCTAAATGTCAGTCATCGATCTGTCAGTTGTCCGACTCAAACTGACATTAGTGTACTTTTTGGTCGACCTCATTTTGCTCTTCAAAATATAATCCAACCATTTTCTTATCTTTGTAATGTTCATTTAATATTTTTTGGAGTTTACTTTAATAATGGAATATCCACGCGTTCGTTTTGCACCATCTCCAACTGGATACTTACATGTCGGCGGTCTGCGCACTGCACTTTATAATTATCTCTTCGCAAAAAAGAATAATGGAAAATTTATTTTGCGGATTGAAGATACAGATCAATCACGGTACGTTGAAGGTGCGGTTGATAATTTAATTAATGCTTTGAAATGGGCTGGACTTTCTTTTGATGAAGGTCCTGATGTTGGCGGTGAATTTGGTCCTTACAAGCAATCGGAGCGACTCGACATTTATAAGAAACATGCTGATGAATTAATATCAAAAGGAGATGCTTATTATTGTTTTTGTACTCCGGAAAGACTGAAATTACTCCGGGAAGAACAAGAAAAGCAAAAACTCCCTCAAGCAAAATATGATAAGCATTGCCTATCTCTTTCGAAAAATGATATTGAAGAGAAACTGAAAAGTAAAATTCCATTCGTAATAAGATTGAATGTTCGTCCGAATTACAAAATAGCATTTGATGACATCATTCGTGAACGTGTTGAATTTGACAGCAATAATGTTGATGATCAGGTACTGATTAAAAGCGACGGTTATCCAACTTATCATCTTGCAAACGTTGTTGATGATCATTTGATGAAAATTACACACGTGATCCGTGGTGAGGAATGGTTGTCTTCTGTCCCAAAACACGTTTTATTATATGATGCTTTCGGTTGGAAAAGACCAATATTCGCACACCTTCCTCTTCTGCTGAATCCCGATCGTTCCAAATTAAGTAAGAGACAAGGTGATGTCGCCGTAGAAGATTACAGAGATAAAGGATATTTGAGAGAAGCGCTCATCAATTTTGTTGCACTGCTCGGATGGAACGCCGGAGATGACCGTGAGTTTTATTATCTCGATGAATTAGTCGAAGCTTTTTCACTTGAGCGCGTCAATAAATCCGGTGCTGTGTTCGATGTAGTTAAACTTAATTCACTGAATGCTGAACATCTTAGGAAAAAATCGAATGATGAAATTCTTTTGATGCTAAGAGAAAGTATTCAGAAGTCAGAATTCAGAAGTCAGAATTACCCGGATGAGTTTCTTTTATTCATCATTGCAGCTATGAAAGAGAGAGTTTCATTTGTGCATGAGTTTATAAGTAATTGCAGATATTTTTATGAAGCTCCGAAAGAATATGAGCAAAAATCAGTTGAGAAAAATTGGAAACCGGAAACTCCGGAACAACTGAAAAAACTAAGTGATGCGTTTGCGGCTCTTAATGATCCGACAAAAGAAGATTATGAGCATTCTCTCTCAAAAGTTGCTGAAGAATTGAATGTCGGGAAAGGGAAATTGATTCATCCTCTCCGCCTCGCTGTATCCGGACAAAGTACAGGACCTGGAATGTTTGATTTGCTTTTCATTCTTGGTGAAGATGAAGTGATTAAGAGGATTGATACTGCGATCCAGTTACTCAAGAAATGACATCCGTCAACTGACGGATGTCATTTCTTAATCCAATTTAAGTTCTAATTAGCACCATACTTTTTTAAATATTCTTCTGTGGCTTCTTTTAACAATAATGAACGTTTTATGCCCTTTTTATTACTAAGTTTATCAATTTTTGTTAGCATATCATTTGAAAGAGTGACATCAACTTTCTTTAAACCTCGATAAGAATCTAAAATATTTTCATCAATAGGAATAGGTATGATATTTTCTTTTGTAAATTCTTTTTGTAACTCCTCGAAGGATGATGGCTCTTTGATGTCATTGGATTCAGCATTTGCAAGCCAGCCAACAAGAACATCTGTTGCATTTTCTACAGCCTCGTCCCAATCATCTCCAAAAGTAACACAACCTTTCAAATCTGGGAACTCTACTTCTACAGAATTGTATGTTTTTCTGAAAATGGCATAATAATATTTCATCTTACATCCTCCAGTCCAGCAGATTTTAAAATATTTTTCGCAGTTCCAATTGGAATATCTTTTTTGTGTCTTGGAACAGGTATTGGCGGAAAACCTTTCTTAATCCAAATATCGTGTTTACCACCAGTTCTTTTAATAAAACCAAATTTTTTAAGCAATTTCTCAATTTCTCTCTTTGTCATTCAGAAGTAATATTTCTAAAATAATTTTAGTTAGATATTGGATAAAAATCAAATTTATTTATCCTTAGTTTTAATTACCCTTTCATTTTACGATGCCCAATGTGCATAAAAATATACACACTCAAAAATAATAATATCAAAACATTGAACGACCCTTGTCTGTTTTGAGCTTTTCTGGTTATGTTTGATATGCTTTTTATCCTTGGGAGGGATAAAGTGATTAAAAGAATTGATGCTGCAATCCAGCTACTCAAGAAATGACATACCCTCCCCAACGACTCGACTGAGCGCTCGTCGAAGTCTTGTCGGGGTCTCTAAAACCTGTCGGCAAAGTCGTCCGTCATCCGTTAGCTAACGGAGACGGATGTCATTTCTTCTTGATTTTGTATCTGCTCCTCGGCTCTCCTACTTTAAAACCAATTTGAAGTTTTGGTTTCGATTCTACTTCGGGCGGTTCAATTAGCTGCTTTATTGCTTCAAAAATCAAATGAATTTTTTCATCATGTGTAGAATATTTTTCTTCAAGCTTTTTTATTTTTTGCGCAAGTTCTTTATGGGAGGATAAGTACTCTCTTATCTTTACATATGCATGTATTTTCAACCTTGAGGGTTTATCTCGACTTAATCTTAACCTTCAACCCTCAAGGTTTATTTTAGGCAAGTATTTATGAAGCCAGACCTTGAAGGTTGTGTATGGCGTTAAAATCACGAAAACCTTCAAGGTCGAGAGTTTTTAGGTTTCGTATCGCTTTGAAATCGTGTAAAACCAATAAGGATGAGGATTATGAGGGGTAAGATTAATGAAATTCGCTTTTTATCTCTCCGTTCAGCTAGGAGATGCAGACAGGCGGGTTTGAATCAACTAAATCTAAAAGCTCAACCCTCAAGGTTTTTCATTTTCACTGCTCTTTCACTATTAAGAACTGATGAGAGCATTGCAATACCTTGTTCGGTAAATGCATAAGGAAGTTTACGTGTCCCACCCCGTCCCTTCTTTGATATCACAATTTGTGATATCAAAGATTTGAATTCACTCGATGATACCTTGAACATGAAATCATCCGGAAATCGATAAATGTTGCGTTTGACAGCTTGAATTAAAGTTCTTGTTTCAACTCCATACAGCTCTGCTAAGTCTCTATTTTGTTTAGAAATGACATACCCGCCTGCCACATAAGATACGACCTGCCCGCCTAATCATATCTCATGGGGCAGGCGGGTTGAGCGGGCAGGTCTCAAAAACTTATTAGCATAGTTGAGATATGTCATTTCTTAATCAATATTTTTTATTTAGCGACATAAAGTCGCATTACAATTATTAAAACGTAATTACTCTATCTGATTCGACACTCCATGCTGTAAATTCTGCTAGATTGCTTTTTTCAACTCTCTCAATTAATTGTGTTGAAGTTAATCCTCTGGCATCAAGGCATGTACCGCATGCTTTTACTTTTCCACCTCTACCGATGATTCCTTTTAACATTCTCTCAATATTATAATAACCTTGTGGTGTCACTTGATTCAGAACTGCACATCCGACTGAATCCGCCAAAAGAAATATTCTCAGCTCTATTTCTTTATAATCTTTTTGCATTTGTAAACCAAGACGCAACGCATTGTACGCTTTTTCAGTTCCATAAGGAGCGTCATTTATTACAATTAAGTATTTCATATTAATTTAGTTTCTTTTTATTTAATAGAATTAATTACAACAAAAAGCCCTTCGCCAAATCCTTCTTTCACTTCATCAGCTTCATTCATTGATTCCGGATTTAAAAAAATGGTTTGACATGTTTGAATTTCACGGAAGCCGTTATTTTGAAGCATGATCATTATTTCCTCGGTTGAGTAAAATTTTGCTTTTTTATAAAATTTATGTGATGATTTAATTGAGTCATAAATTCTTCCTAATGCCGTTTCTCTATCCAAAATCCCGATGATTAATTGACCATTATCTATAAGAATTCTATAAGCTTCTGAGAGCGCTTTTATTGGATATTCAACAAAACAAATAGTATTTATCATTAAGACAAAATCAAAATGATTTTTACAGAATGGTAAATCTTCTGCGAATGCATTGTGAATCGTAATTCCCCTTTCGTCCCCAATTTTTGCCATCGCTCTTGATGGTTCAACTCCGATTGAAATATTGAATGGAGTAGAAAATCTCCCAGTACCGGAACCAATTTCAATCCCAAGTCCAGGCCTGGGAATAAATCTCCGAACTGCCTCTAATTCGGATTGATAAGCATAATTATTTTTATCAAACCAACTATCATATTCAGCAGCGTTCGAATCAAAAACACTCTGCATTAGTCTATTACTTTTAGTTTTACTTTTCGTTCAAAATAATTTCCCATCATACCTTCTTTAGCTTTTCCTTTAATCGATTCCCCTTTAGTCAGCATTGCTTGGAGCATAATTACAGCATCATTGGCATTTTCCAGCGGTTGGATTGTCATTGGCAAACTTGTAATATCTGCATCTTCAAAACCGGCTAACTTATCTCCAATTAGACGGCAGGACATTGGGAGATTCACATCCCAGTCAGGTGCAAACTTTGATAGAGAATTTTTAGCGATTGTTGAAGTGTCAATATAGAGCCAAGCATTCCGAAATGGTATATCTTCATTTTCAACTTTATTCCTTCCAAGTACAGTCAGAACAGTTTTCGATTTATTTCTTTTTACTTCTATCAAGAAAGAACCGTCATTTTGTATGAATGATTTTTTCGTTTCCTTGTCTAAGATGTCAATTATTAAATTCTCATCATCTTCCCATGGCCCATTATTGGAATGACAACTCAAACAGTTTGATGCACTGCTTAAAATTCCTACTGCCGGTGGATATGCATAAATTGTACTGACACTTTCCAGATTATCTCGAAATTCTTTGTGGTAATAGTTCTCATTAA
Organism: Bacteroidota bacterium; assembly: GCA_018828505.1. Lineage (GTDB taxonomy): Bacteria > Bacteroidota > Ignavibacteria > Ch128b > Ch128b > JAHJVF01. Next base: position 5,427 of record JAHJVF010000051.1, read on the forward strand.
CAAAGAAAATGGGAAGCGAAATGATTATCAGAATTGTTATAAAAATTAATTTACTTGATATCACTTTTTACCTCACTAATTTAGAAATACTTAAACCACCAGTATTTTTCAAACCAAACTTTTCCCAAATGCCGCCAAAAGCTTGGTCTTTTGATTTCTACCGCAGGAATTGGTGATGCATAGAAATTCCCTTTTGCATAGCCGGCAATTCCGTCTCCTAATTCTAAAAAGCACTCGCCGTAACCGTCGAAGGTTTTAAAATTCTGAGTACCATTTAATTTCTCAGCGATGTTATTTGCAACAACTTCTGCTTGATAATGCGCAAAGACACCGGCTTTTGGTAGAGGTTTACTCATCTCAAGTGGAATAGAAGTTATATCTCCAATGGCAAATACATTTGAGTACATTGTTTCCAATGTATTTCTGTTTACTTCTATCCAACCGGATTTACTTGTGATGGGAGAATTAGAAAATAAATTCGGACAAGTATGCTTGGGAGTGAATGTAAGAAAATCGTAATTGTCTTTCGTTCCATTGGTGAATGAAATTGTCTTTTCATTTACTGATTCGATTTGATGATTCGTGAAATAATTTATTCTTTTCTTTTTCAACATTTCCATTACCGCTTCACCAACTTCTTTTCCGGCAACGGGTAATGGTAATGGTTCTGGTGTGTAAAGAGAAATTTCTGTTTTATCTCTTAAACCTCTTTTGCGAATAAAACTTTCAATTAACATTGCAGCTTTATAAGGAGCTGCCGGACATTTAAAAGGCAAAGATGAAACCAAAACAACAATTTTGCCACCACTGAAATTTATTAGTTGCTTATGGAATGCATCGGCACCATCAAGAGAGAAAAAATTGTGCCCATATTTATCAAGATTATGTTCAACTTTTGTTTCAGCGCCAAGAGCTATTACAATGTAATCGCTTTTATATTCCTTGCCATTTACTTTGACGGACAATTTTTCCGGATCAACTGATTCAACTTCTCCCTTTATCACTTGAACGTAATCACTAGCAAGTACATCGATCTTCTTCTTAACCTTTTCATACTTTCTCTTTCCTATCATAACCCAAGGCAGAGAAGGAGCAAAAGTGAATTGTTCTTCTTTTTCAAAAAGAAATATTTTATATGTAAGAGATTTATTTATTTTACGCTGCAGTTCATGAGTTGCGACCACACCGCCAATTCCACTTCCCAAAACTGAAATTGTTTTCATAAGAAATCACCCAATATTTTTAAGTAATTGATTTTGCTTTTTAAGATTATCAATTAATACCTCGCGCATAATTTGACAAGCTTTTGTTACTTTTACCGAAGTTATCCGGTAATACACATTCAAACCTTCTCTTCTCTGGTTTAATATTCCTTTTGTGGCGAGCACTATAAGATGTTGGGCAAGACTCGATTTTGGTCCACCAATAATTTTATGGATTTCGCCATAAGTCATCTCTTCGTTTTGCAGCGCATCTATTACCTCTATTCTAGTAGCATTACCAAGAGCTTTGCAGATGTTGGCATGCAACTCATAAATCTTTTTATCGGACATAATATTATTAGTTCTTTTGTTCGTAAAAATACGAACTATGGAACTAAATTACAAATAATATGCTTTAGAGTTATACCATAATTTCAATATTGCAGACCAAATAACAAAGCAAATCATTCTGAAATATTTTTCAAAATCTCTATTTGGAGATCCCGATATAAACTTGTGATACAATCAGGTCAGAATTCGGAATGACAAAAAAATGAAATTAGCCAATAATAAATTTAATTATCTAGTTACACAGTACAATTGATAAGTCACTTTTTCCAACTATCCTTCAAAGTTACAGTTCTGTTAAAAACTATTTTATCATCTGTAGTGTACTTTGTATCGACACAAAAGTATCCTAAGCGTTCAAATTGAAATTTGTCACTTGGTTTTACAGCCTTCAGGAAAGGCTCAAGCTTTGCACTCGAAATAATTTCAAGTGAATTCGGATTAATTTTACTTAACCAATCCTCTTCAGCACCGGGATTTTCAACGGTGAATAATCTATCATACAATCTTACTTCAGCATCAACAGCATGATTAGTGGAAACCCAGTGAATAACTCCTTTTACTTTTTTAGTACTCGTTCCGATACCACTTTTTGTTTCCGGATCATAAGTGCAGCGAAGTTCAACAACTTCCCCTTTTTCATTTTTTATTACTTCTTCACATTTTATGATGTAAGCATAACGTAGTCTTACTTCTCCTCCGGGGACTAATCTATGAAAACCCTTAGGAGGATTCGCCATAAAATCGGTTTGTTCAATATAAAGTTCATTTGAAAAAGGAACTTTACGCGTCCCTCTGTTTGGATCTTCTGGATTGTTAACTGCTTCTAACTCTTCCTCACCTTCAAAGTTTGTTATAATTACTTTTAAAGGATTCAAAACCGCCATCGCACGATTTGCACTCTTATTCAAATCATCACGTATTGAGTATTCGAGTAAAGCAATATCAGTTAATGCATCCCGTTTTGCCACTCCGACTATCTCGGCAAAATTTCTGATTGCCTCAGGTGTGTAACCTCTTCTTCTGTATCCGGAAATTGTAGGCATTCGAGGATCGTCCCAACCATCAACATAACCTTCTTTAACAAGTTGAAGCAAACGACGTTTACTCATTACTGTATAACTTAAATTCAATCTGGCAAATTCTATTTGCTGTGGATGATAAACTCCTAACGCATCTAAAAACCAATCATACAGCGGACGATGATTTTCAAATTCAAGTGTACAGATTGAGTGAGTAATTCCTTCAATTGAATCTTCGTTTCCATGTGCCCAATCGTAAGTTGGGTAGATACACCATTTGTTACCTTGACGATGATGCTCTGCATGGACTATTCGATACATCACCGGGTCGCGCATGTTAAAATTAGGAGAAGCCATATCAATTTTTGCACGTAAAGTTTTTGACCCGTTTGGGAATTCTCCATTTTTCATTTTTTCAAATAAATCGAGATTTTCTTCAACACTTCTATCTCTGTATGGTGATTCTTCCCCGGATTCAGTCAGTGTTCCTCTCGACTTTCGAATTTCATCAGCCGTTAAATCACAAACATATGCCTTCCCTTTTTTAATTAGATCAACAGCCCATTCGTACATTTGATCAAAATAATCTGAACCGTAAAGTATTCGGTCTTCAAAGTCCGCACCGAGCCATTTTACGTCTTCAATTATAGATTCTACATATTCAGTCTCTTCCTTTTCTGGATTAGTATCATCAAAGCGTAGATTAAACTTGCCATTGTAATCGCGAGCAATTCCATAATTCAAGCAAATAGATTTTGCATGACCGATGTGCAGATAACCGTTGGGTTCTGGAGGAAATCGTGTGTGGACTTTTCCACCCCATTTATTCGTCTTCAAATCTTCATCAATTATTTCATAGATGAAATTTTTTGGTTTACTTTCTTTTAATTCATTTTGTCTATTAGTATTAGCCATTCTTGCACTTTAATTGTTTAATTTTAGATTAAAACTAACCAAATATAAAAATAAAAAAACCCGATTCCTTTTATAAATCGGGTTCTGAACGTACCGAAGGCCGGACTCGAATCTACCTGTCGGTAGATAAACCGGCACCTGGTGTGAGCCAGGATCTTGAGTCCAGTTTATCTAACAATTCCGCAACTGTTTTATTCATTTAGAATTGAGCGTAAAAATCGTTTACCCGAAGTAGACTTGAGATACTTTTCTCTACTCCGTGCTTTTTCTCCTGTTTGGCTGTTTTCAGAAAAGATCAACTTGAAGGGAGCGAATTTCTTTGTTGATCTGTTGTACCCACTGTTATGCCGTTTGATCCTATCCTCTAAATTCTCAGTCATTCCTACATAAATGAAATTACGAGAAATACTCTTTAGTGCATAGAGTGTAAACATTTTTGGTGAGATTAATTTTGTACCGAAGGCCGGGGTCGAACC
>JAHJVF010000348.1 GCA_018828505.1 Bacteroidota bacterium
CCAATAATGGTATTGATCGGAGTTCGAATTTCGTGGGACATAGCAGAGAGAAAACCGCTTTTGAGTCTGTTTGCCTCTTCAGCTAATTCTTTTGCAATTATGATATCTTTAATCATCTTTTTCTTTTCGGTTATATCCTCTCTAATTGCAATAAAGTGGGTAATATCTCCTTCATTATTAACCACAGGTGATATTAATACGGATTCCCAATAAAACTCTCCATTTTTCTTTTTGTTTAACATTTCACATCCCCAATCCTTTCCCGATAGAATGGTGTTCCAGAGTTCTTCATAGAAATTCTTATCATGATGCCCCGATTTAAGAATACGGGGATTATTGCCAATCGCTTCTTCACGTGAATATCCGGTTACTAAACAGAACTTTTCATTTACATATACTATATCTCCGGCTGGATTTGTAATAACAACAGAAGCCGGGCTTTGTTCAACGGCACGCGATAGTTTTCTAATTTCTTCTTCTGCCCGCTTGCGCTCGATGGCAAGGGCAATTTGGCTGCCGACAGAGGCGAAAAATTCGACGTCCCGTTTGGTGTAGGCATACTCATCATCGTAGTGTTGAACAACCAGCACGCCGATCGTTTCTGACGGTGTTCGGAGCGGCACGCCCAACCAGGAGGGTGACGGTGTCCCAACCAATTCGACTTCGCCTTGCTCTTTCAGTTGTTGAAAGAGTTCCTCTGTGATTGACATTGGGCAACCTGTACGGAATACGTAGGAGGTGCAGCTTTTCTCTAATGCTTGTGGCGCGGGTGCTGTATCGAACTGATCAACAAAGTATGGAAAGCTGAACAGCCCCGTGTTATGGTTATAGAGCGCAATGAAGCAATTCTCCGCGTAGAGCACTTTCTTGAGCGCCTGGTGGATCGACTGCAGCAGTTCATTGAGGTTGTCCGTTATAGTTACCCCCTGGATGATCTCAAACATGGCTTGGCGTTCTAACTCTGCCCGTTTGCGCTCGGTGATGTCTCTGCTTACGCCCACAAATCCCGCCGGTTTGCCATCTACATCTTGCATGACAGATACATTCATTTCCACAAGAATCTTGCCGCCACCCTTAGTGGTAACATGATACTCCCGACCTTTGACGTATCCCTTTTCTAGCACCTCTCTCATACCTTCAAGCGCTTTTTCTCGGTCCTCAGGAGCTATAAGTTCCAAAGAGCTTTTCCCAACTAAGTCTCTTCTGTCGTCAGTACCGAACATTTTCAAGGTTGCTTCATTGACGTCCACTATTCTTGCTTCCAAGTCGGATACCACGATGCTGTCTGTGGACATCCTTACAGCGTCAGATAGGCGGACCAATTGCTCCTCTATTTTCTTGCGCTCGGTGATGTCACGAGCAACAGCAATTACAACTTTTTTACCAAAGTATGTTCCAGGGGATAACCTTACATCCTTAGGAAAGATAATACCATCTTTATGAAGCCCCCAAAACTCAAAATACTGTGGCTCGCCTGCAAATGCTTTGCGAACAGCTTCTAAAATAAGTGCAAGATTATTTTTACCAGGTGCAGAGAGGAATTCGGGAGTTTTCCCGATAAAATATTCCCGCGGGTAACCATACATTAATTCTGCTGCCCTATTTACATCAAGAAAATTTCCCTCTTCATCTTGCAGATAAATTGCTTCGGTCACACCATCGAAAATGCCTTGGTAAGTTATTTGAGAAAGATGTAACGCCTCCTCTGCTCGTTTGCGTTCGGTGATGTCGCGTGCAATGCCAAACTCCCCTATCACCTTGTCTTTTTCAATTAGGGGTGTGCTTGTAAACTCCCCAACTAGATACTCACCAGACTTGGAGAGAACACGCAATTCATATGGAGGCTGATTCTTTCCACCTAATGACTGTTTAAACGATTCTATAGCGAGAGGTAAGTCAGAAGGATGAATAAGAGTCATGAATGGTTTACCGAGCCATTCAGAACATGACCAGCCCGTGATTCTTTCAAAAGCAGGATTCAGTGATATAATTGAACCATCTTCAGCAAGACTATAGATAATATCGGGAGCATTCTCGACAAGGTTGCGATAGCGTTTCTCGTTCTCCCGCAGGGATCCCATAAATCGGTCCCGCTCCGTCAGCGTTCTGACCAGTTTGATGTTGCCATGGCTCAGCTTGGAAATTAGCTCCGCGAGCTTCATGTAGAAACTCATCACCGCATCGACCTTTTCACGGCTCCAGCGCGACACGCGTTCATATGCGGCGATGTATTCCTGTTCGTCGAATCCGTAGCGCCGGGCCTGGTCGCGGAACAATTCGTAGTCCAGCGGCTCATCCTCGAATAGGAACTGACCCAGGAAAAGATTGCCGACATGTTTCCCGTCCATAGTAATGGGGGTTACTATATCCAGCATATTGTTCTTGCACCGGTACTTCTTGAAGGTGCCCGGTTCAACGCCTTCCGTTAGCAACGTATCGCTCTCTGCACAGTGTTTGGCGGTTTCAGGATGGACGCGGTGAAATTTTGTACAGATATCCTGCCAACCGGTGGCAACCAGCACCTTGCCTTGAAGGTCAAGTAAGGCGGTTGCGAAATGGGTGACGGTGAAGAAATCATTCATGAGGCGCTGGATCGCCGGGATATCAAAGATATCCGCAAGTTCCAACGTCCCTATATCCCCTTCCGGTAACAGAATGGCGTCCAATTTCGCGCGGACGCGCCCCTCACTCTCCCGCAGGTCCTCCTCGGCCTTCTTCCGCTCGGTGATCTCTTTGGTTAAATCGGCGTTAATATTCTTCAGATTGACCACCATTTTATCAAAACTTCTAGATAATTGACCGATTTCATCTTTTGTTGTTATGCCAACGACATAATTTAAATTACCGGTTGAAATTATTTCCACTCCTTCTTGCAATCTTTTAATAGGTTTAGAAATTGATTTCGATAAGAAAAATGAAACGAACAAAAGAACAAACACAGAAATAATTCCGACTGTCAGAAACCTAATCGTTAGTTTGTAGATTGGTGTATAAGCTTCACTGACATCTATCTTTACTACAACTCCCCATCTTAAATAAGGTAAATATCTCCATACGGCTAATACTTCAACACCTCGATAATCTTCAAAGATACCCGAACCTCTCTGACCTTGAACAGCTTTCTGTGATGGTATGTCCCGCACCGAACCTATAGGTATTATTCTTTTAAATGCTGTATAGAGGTCATTTCTTAAGGGAGTTAATACTATTGCTCCGTTTTTTGTTTTTGAAGAAATTACTATTTCACCGGTTTCGCCTAATCCGGTGAAGTCTTGTGCTAATTTATTCATTTCCCTTGTATCAATTTGAAATGCAATCACAGCAATAAGCTTACCTTCTTTACGAACAGGCGAGGCGATAAATGAAACTGGTTCAGCCGAAGGTGGGTAATATTTAAAGTCGGATACTTCCGTTTCCATTAATGTGTAAGCGTTGCTAAAAACATTTGCTAACTCAGAATCTTTATAAGGTCCAGTTATTAAATTTGTACCAAAATCAGGCTTATGCATCAATGTAAATACAACATCACCAGCTTTTGAAATAAACAAAATATCGGAATATCCTCTTCCTTCTTTATGGTATGTTAAGAACCGCCTGAACTCTTTATCAATAACTTTATATTCCGAAGATTTTAGTCCGTGTTTTTCAAATACTCCGGTGAATTTTTCACTGGCTTCGATGATAGACAAATTCTCCGAAAGAATCTTAACGTCCTCCAGCCTCCATTTAAAGTAATTATTAATGAGTTCAGTTTTATTTTCCGCAACTGAATTCAATCTGCTGGACACTTCTGTCTTTATTGTTTCAATGGAGTTATAATTGGTGAGCAACCCAACAATCATCAAGGGTACTGCCGCCACAATTAAAAACCAAACCCATAACTTTCTCGCGATTGAAGATTCACTGAATATATTTTTCATCACTTTGTTTTTTCCCATTTTCCATCCCAAGATTTAAACAGCTCTGAAAGAAATTTATCCCATTCTAATTTATTCCTGGTCGCGGGATAAGGAATAGGTCTAACTGGATTGTTCGAACTCCACACAATTTGGAATTGTCCGTCTTTCTTGATTTTTCCGATTCTAACGGTTTTCCATGTATGATTATTATCCGCATCGATATAAACCATACCCTCTGGTGCCTGCATACTTTGGTTTTTTATGGTTTTTAAAACTTCATTCACATCACTGGTGCCAGCATCTTTTACCGCCTGAGCCCAAAGATAAACTCCGAAATATCCTGCTTCTACCGGATCAGAAATCACTTGTTCAGCGCCATATCTTTTTTTAAATTTTTCAACAAACTTTTTATTTTCTTCTGATTCAATACTCTGAAAATAATTCCATGCGGCATAATTTCCTGCTATAATATCCAAAGGTATTTTACCGTTTTGTCCAGCCGAGCCAATTTCTTCCTCGGAAATACTGAACGACATTACCGGAATTTTATCGGGAGTAAGACCGGCTTTTTGAATCTCTTTAAAGAATGGAATATTGCTATCGCCATTAATAGTATTGATAATAACATCGGGTTTAGTTTTAATAATTTTTTGTATGATATCCTTCACATCACTGCTGCCAAGTAAAATATATTCCTCGCCAACAATCTTGGCTCCGAGCAAATTAGCTTGTTGCTTAATAATTTCATTCGCGGTATGCGGAAAAACATAGTCTGAACCGATAAGGAAAAACCTTTTGCCCAGATTATCAAAACACCACTTCACAGCTGGAATAATCTGCTGGTTCGGTGCTGCGCCATTATAGATAATATTTGGAGATTGTTCGAGTCCTTCATATTGCACCGGATAGAAGAGTAGATGATTGTGTTTTTCAAAAACCGGTAAAACAGTTTTCCTGCTTGCGGAAGTCCAGCACCCAAACACAACACTTACTTTTTCTTCTGTAATCAAACGTTCAGCTTCTTGTTTAAATGTTTGCAAATCGGATTTGCCGTCAACTACAAGCGGTAAAATTTTTTGCCCATTAATACCTCCAAGCTGATTAATTTCTTCTATCGCCAAAAGTGTACCATTTACAACCGCTTTTTCGCTGATAGCCATTGTTCCGGTAAGCGAGTGAAGAATACCTACTTTGATCGGTTGTTCGTCGGTCGATTTGCATGAAATAAGAAAAAACATTGAAACTATAAATAATGGAAGAAGAAGAGATATTGTCAAATTGCGTGTACGGGGGAAAATATTTTCAAGCGACATGCTGAACCTCGTTAATAAATTTAACTCCGGCCAGGACCAGAGGAACCAGGTTGAAGTGATGGATGCGTTTTCAATAAGTCTATGATAACGTTTTTCGCTCTCCTGCAGTGCTTCTTCTGCACGCTTTCGCTTGGTGATCTGGCGTTAGATCGTCATAAAGTATATTACGAAAATACCCATGACAACGATAATAAGCAATATGCTATACCGGAGTAAAATTGTAGAGCGTTGTTCCCGCATAGTGGCCTGCCACTTAAAGATTCTATTGCCACGGGTGGTGCATTCGCATAATTCAAACTTATTCACTCACTTTACGCAAAAGTTTGAAATTATATTGTAGATCGAAGCGAAGCTTCGATAAAATGCTTATTTTTTACGAAGCTGCCGCTTCGTGCTACAAGTTCTGCGTAAGGTGAATTATTCATTTATTTTAACTTCTTCGTAAAGTGAATAAAACAGAATGAAGAAAATGATTAGTATAATTGGTATAAAAAAGTACCGTTTTGAAAATTTCATTTTTTTAACCCTAAGTTGCGGCAGAATTCTTTCAACGGCATTGTTAATTTAGTATAGCAATCAATATTTTTAATCTTTGTGAACCTTTGTGTCTTCGTGCCTTTGTGGCTAAAAACTGTTGCCACTAAGACACTAAG
>JAHJVF010000349.1 GCA_018828505.1 Bacteroidota bacterium
CAGGATAATTCAGTAATTCATCTGACAAAGGAAAGCCCTGTAAATATAGGAAATTACGTTACGATTGGACACGCTGTTAAATTGCACGCCTGTACTTTGAAAGATTACACCCTGATTGGTATAGGAGCAATAGTATTAGATAATGCTGTAGTATCAGAATATTCTTTTATTGCAGCAGGTGCTCTTATTCCACAAAATACCGTTGTGCCTTCTAGAAAATTAGTAGCCGGTGTACCGGGAAAAATCGTGAGAGATCTGCGAGACGATGAAATAGAATATATTAAGCAATCAGCGATCAATTACTGTACCTATGCCGAACAGATGATGAAATCTCAAAAGAACTATTAGAGAAAAATTATGAGAAACGAATTTATTTTCAGTAAGGACGATATCAACAAAATAGCAACGGCTCTTAGCGCAAAAGTTAAAGAATATCCGAACAACTACCGACTTGAAATTTCGAATCCTGAAAGAAAAACTACACTTTATCTTGAGATATATTCAAATATCGAAATTGGTGATCGGAAAGGTAATTTAATATCTATCTACGCACCCATAACACATCTGCAATTACATTTCTGTACAGGGTATATTATTAGTGATATGCTTGAAGAAGTTACATTCATTGCAGAAGAGAAAGAAAAAGTCTCAGGTTTAACCGTAGAAAAAACCGGTGGCTGCGCCCTTTATGCGAATGTCAATAGAAAATTGTTATCAGGAGATTTTACGAAATTAGGTCCTGAAGTTATGCTATCGAGTATTGCATTATCTTTGGCTGAAGAGGTTTTAGTAAGTGACAAAACAAAAAAAAGTTGATATAGCGATAATAGACCACAAAAATTTTGCCGTACAAAAAAAGTCCCTGAAAAATATTATAGAAAAAATCATTTCAGCCTCGAAAAAAGAATTCAAAAGCCTATATGTTTATTTTGTTGACGCAGAAAAACTTTTGGAATTGAACAAAAAATTTCTTAATCATAATACAGATACAGACATAATTACATTTTCTTATTCAGAATCTGAACCCTTTGAATCTGAAATTTATATTTCATTCGAAATGGCAAACAGAAATGCTCAGAAATATCATACAAAATTTGATGATGAGATTCTGCGTCTAATCATTCATGGAATTTTACACACATCGGGATTAACTGATAAAACCGCTGTACAAAAAGCATTCATGCGAAAAGAAGAAGATCGAATTTTAGCAAATCTGAAGAACAGAGAATTTATCGAGAAAATGAATTTAGGTTTGGTATCGAATTAATATTGTAACTGCTCACAAATGGAGAAATCATGTCGAAAAATCTGGTTTTAGTGGAATCACCTTCCAAAGCCAAGACGATTAGTAAATACCTTGGAAAAAATTATGTTGTAGAAGCAACCGTTGGTCATATTCGTGATCTTCCGAAGGCTACTTTAGGAGTTGATTTAGAAAATGGATTCAAACCAAAAATCGTTACGATTCGCGGTAAGTCTGATGTCCTTAAGAAGATAAAATCTCTCTCAAAAAAATCTAAAAAGATATTTATAGCAACTGATCCCGACCGCGAAGGAGAAGCAATCGCACAAGACATTTGCGAGATAATTAAAAATGGTGAAGAAAATATTCATCGAGTTCTTTTTAATGAAATAACAGAAAAGGGTGTAAAGGAGGGGATGGATTCTCCTCATAAGATTGATGAGAAATTAGTTTTTTCTCAACGTGCTCGGCGTGTGATGGATAGGATTATTGGTTACCAGATCAGTCCGCTTCTTTGGAATCATATGGATCTGATCGAGCATTCATCTGATTCAGCGTTATCTGCGGGAAGAGTTCAGTCGGTAGCCTTAAGAATTATTTGTGAACGTGAAGTTGAAGTTAATTCATTCATTCCACTTGAGTATTGGTCAATTGTCGGTACATTTGAGACAGAGAAGAAAGCGAAATTTGCAGCTAAATTATTCAGCTACCAGGGGAAGAATTACAAGCTGCCGGAATCGGCAACTCTCGATGAAGAATCGTTAAAGGAATTCTTTAAAAATTATTTCTTTATTAAAAATGAATCGGAAGCAAAGAGATTTCTTGACGAATGTAAAAATCAAAATTACAAGATTACACGAATCGAGAAGAAAATTGTAAATCGAAATCCTTCAGCGCCGTTTATTACAAGCACCTTGCAGCAAGAAGCTTCAAAAAAAATGTATTTCCGTCCGCGGCAAACAATGCAGCACGCACAAAAACTTTATGAGGGAATTGAGTTAGGCAATGACGGTTTGGTTGGATTAATTACGTATATGAGAACAGATTCTACTAGATTAAATGCTGAAGCTGTTCAATCTGCAAGAGATTACATTGGGATAAACTATGGGAAAGAATATCTTCCAGATAAACCTAAAGTATTCGCAAGCAAAAAGCCGAATGTACAAGATGCACATGAAGCTATTCGTCCAACCAACTTGAAATACACTCCAGAATTTGTGAAACAATATCTATCAAAAGAGCAATTCAAGCTTTACGAATTAATATGGAATCGATTCCTTGCGTGCCAAATGAACCCGGCAAAGTTCGAGCAAACATCTCTCGATATTTCCGGTGGCGATTTTCTATTCCGAGCAAGCGGTTCAACTTTGTTATTCAGAGGATTTCTTGCAGTCTATGATGAGAACGATGAGCAAATTCAAGAGGAAGAAGATATTGATGAAAAGACCAACCGCATTCCGATGGGCTTGTTCGAGAATCAAAATTTATCACTCGATGAAATTCAAAAGAACCAGCACTTCACCAAGCCCCCTCCTCGCTTTTCCGAGAGCACTCTTGTCAAAGAGTTGGATAATCTTGGAATCGGGCGACCAAGTACTTATGCATCAATTATCAGTACACTTTATGATAGGGGATATGTCCAGCAGCAGGAGAGAAAACTTCTTCCTACAGATTTAGGAATTATGGTGAACAGAGTTTTAGTTGAACACTTCGCTCATATATTCAATGTAAATTTCACTGCTTTGATGGAGAAAGAGCTTGATGATATTGCTGAAGGTTCGAATAATTATGAAAATGTTTTAGGTGACTTTTATACTCCCTTCAAAAAAGATTTAGAACAAGCGGAAAAGAAAATCCAGAAGACTAAGTGTGAGCTATGTGGCTCAGATATGATGATTAGAATGGGAAGGTTTGGAAGATTTTTGGCTTGTACAAATTATCCTGATTGTAAGAATATTAAATCCTTACGAGAAGTCAGCCCAGCTCAAAAAGAGATCCTCGATGAAAAATGCCCGAAATGCAATTCGGATTTAGTAATTCGTAACTCAAAATTTGGACGTTTTATCGGTTGCACAAAGTATCCGGATTGTGATTATACAAAGTCCATCACACTAGAAATTAAATGCCCACGGTGCAGTGAGGGTGAAATTGTTCAGCGAATGACAAAACGTAAACGAGTATTTTATGGTTGTTCAAATTATCCAAAATGCGATTATGCCAACTGGGATCGACCGACTGAGCAAATCTGCCCGAATTGTGAAAAAGATTTATTAGTTACAAAATATAAAGGGGGTAAAGAAAATATTCTATGTAATTCATGTAAATTCATCTTGAACGAGGAGAACGAATAACTTGCTTTTTGTTCCCGAATGTGTTATTAATTACTTCAGATACCTTGAGTCTATGAGAGGTTATTCGGACAATACAATAAATGCTTATAAAAAAGATATTGAAACATTCTTAAATTATCTTGAAGAATCTTCCATTCAAAAGGTAGATTTAATCGGAGAAAAAACCATAAGACGATTTCTATTACATTTAGGTAAATTTAATTATTCAAGGACTTCAGTCTCGCGCAAACTAAGTTCGTTGAGAGGTTTTTTCGAATATCTTCTACAAAATGATCTTATTACATCAAATCCAATTTCAAATATTTCTAATCCCAAAACTTCAAGAAAGCTTCCAAAGTACATTGAGCAAAAGGAACTGATAGGTGTTTTAGACCGTCTAAAAAAAGATAAAGAAAACTTGTTAGCATGGGCAATAATTGAACTATTGTACGGTTGTGGATTACGAGTTTCAGAATTGTGTTCTCTCAAGGAAGAGGATGTTGATCTGCCACAATCCACTATTAAAGTGCTTGGAAAGGGTCAAAAGCATAGAATTGTTCCGATCGGAAATCATGCTAAAGAAGCTATAAGCGAATTGCTTAAAAGTAAATCAACTAAATCTAAATTTCTGTTCCAAACAGAGAAAGGAGCTAAGTTATATCCAAAATTAGTTTACAGGATTGTTAAAAATTTTCTCGCTGATATTACCGAGGATGGCAAAATTTACCCGCATGCTTTGAGGCATTCTTTTGCAACACACATGCTAAACCGCGGGGCAGATCTTAAATCCATAAAAGAACTCCTCGGACATGAAAATTTATCGACAACCCAAATTTATACGCATGTAAGCGTAGAACATTTAAAACAAACTTATAAAAAGTCACATCCAAAATCTTAATAGGAGGAACTATGAACGTTCAAGTAACAGCAAGACGATTTAAAGCTCACGACTCTTTAAGAGAGTATGCACAAAGTGAAGTATCCAAATTAGAACGATACTACGATAACATAATCGGTGCTGATGTAATACTTAGCTTTGAGAAACCTCGTGACAGCGTTAAAACAGCTGAGATCAGTTTAAGTGTTTTCGGGAAAAAAATGCTTGCGAAGGAATCTTCTGATGACTTTATTAAATCGATTGGTTTGGCTATCGAAAAACTTGAACGTCAACTTAAAAGATATAAAACTAAAAAGCGTGATAAGAAAAGGATTTCCACGAAAGTTCTCCTATGAACTTCTTTGACAAGTCTAAAGAGATCAAAAACGAATTCATTGAAGTCGGTTATTTTTTTGAACAATGTCAAAGACTATTTGGTCTTGAGCTGGTTGCGGAAAACAAAGGTTTTGGCAGAAAAATAACCGACAGAAGTATTCACAGACCTGGTCTTGCCTTAGCAGGATTCATTGATTTATTTACTTTCAATAGAGTACAATTATTTGGAAATACTGAGGTACGTTATTTAAATAGTCTCACAAAAGCAAAAAAGATCAGAGCATTCACCAAATTTTTCAGTTTTGAAGTTCCATGCGTGATATTTACAAATGATACCTCACCAGATGCCGACTTCAAAAAACTTGCTCGTCAAAAGAAAGTAAGCATTTTTAAAACCAAGCACTCAACAACTAAATCCGTATACTATTTGAGTGATTTTTTAGATGATCAATTTGCAACGCAGATCACAATCCATGGTGCACTTGTTGACGTTTATGGCGCCGGTTTGTTATTTGTTGGACGATCTGGTATTGGGAAAAGCGAAATTACATTGGACCTCATTGAAAGGGGGCACAGACTTGTTGCTGATGACGTTATACTCGCCACTAGAAAAGGGGAAGGAATTTTAATGGGAGCCGGAACTTCACTGATGAAACATTTCATGGAAATTCGCGGACTCGGTCTTCTGAATGTGGAAAAAATATTCGGAGTTCGTTCCATCAGATTTCAAAAAAGGATTGAGGTTATTGTAATTTTAGAAGAATGGGATACCAAAATTGATTACACAAGAACCGGCTTAGAATCCACTACAACCAGCATTTTAGGGGTGGAAATCCCAACTGTTCGATTACCAATATTCCCGGGGAAAAATATTACAGTAATTTCTGAAGTCATTGCACTAAATTACCTTTTGAAACATTATGGTTATGACACAGCTCAAGATATGACAGAAAGAGTTAAACAAAGCATCGAAAATAAGCGAAAATCGAAGGAAAGAAGGTCTGTTATTTATTTTGAACATGATTTTGAATGATTGACAATATTCTCTAGTTTCATTAAATTTGCCGCCGAATGAAAATCTATTTCTTCTCAAAGAAACAAAACAGATTAAAAGAACTTGACTCCAGGAAACTGGTACTTTTGCTTATTTTTCCTGCTGTCCTGTTCCTTACCATGGGAGCTACTATTCTTCATCAATTCTTTTTCTCCAGTGCAAGCTTGCTGCTAAAAGAAAATCGAAAATTAAAAGAAAGTTTAACGAGCCTTTCTGATCGATTTACTGATATACAAAAATCTGTAAATCAGTTATATACTCAGGAAAGAAAATTGAGAATTGCATCTAACATTAACATTAATGACGATGTAGAATTTGGAGTTGGTGGTTCCGATGAGAACTTAATTTCTCATTCAAATAAAGTGGGAGATATATCTGCTATCAATCAATTAGCAGATTTAATTTCTAATCAAATAAATTATCAAATTGAAAATTTTAATAAGATAAAAGATAAAATCTCTGAAAATGAAGCTTTGGTAGCTCATATGCCTGCAATTGTTCCAATGCATGGAGTATTTAGTGAACATAGTTTTGGGATGCGAGTTCACCCGATCCTGAGAAGATGGAAGATGCATGAAGGGATAGATATACTTGGTAATACAGGTGATCCGATCTATGCGACTGGTTCTGGCAAGGTTACTCAAGTTGGCTGGAGCGGTGGTTATGGTTTGAGTATAGAGATTGATCATGGATTTGGATATAAAACACTGTACGCGCATCTTTCAAAAGCTGACGTTAAAGAAGGTCAAATGGTAAAAAGATATCAGACAATCGGTCGTTGCGGTAGTACTGGTTTATCATCTGGTCCTCACGTTCATTATGAAGTTTCATTTAACGGGGAAAGGCAAGACCCAATTAATTATATACTCAATTAAATCTTGAAAATTAAGCAAGGGTAGGGAATTTTATAAATATGATTTGGACAATTGAACTTGCATCATATCTTGAAGATGCACCATGGCCGGCAACTAAAGCTGAGTTAATTGATTATGCGAATAGAACCGGTGCCCCACTTGAAGTTATTGATAATTTAATGGAGCTCGAAGATGCAGAAGAATTATTTGAAAGTATGGAAGATATCTGGCCGGACTACCCAACCGAAAACGACTTTTTCTATTCAGATGAAGATGAATATTAATCTTTAGCATTCACCAATGAATGTCATTTGGGATTATATTGTTAATCAAGAACACGCTCGAAAAAATTTAGAAAAGATTTTTAGTTCAGGTTCATTTCCGCCTGCAATACTTTTTAAAGGTGATTCAGGTATTGGCAAAGAAGCTTCGGCATTCGCATTTGCACAATCAATTAATTGCATTACAGGATCATTTATTCCTTGCGGTTCATGTCCTCCTTGCAGGGCAATTGCAAATTATGAATTGCCATATATTAATTTCATTTATCCTTTACCGCTAGGCAAGAACGAAACATCAGG
Source organism: Bacteroidota bacterium (assembly GCA_018828505.1). Taxonomy (GTDB): domain Bacteria; phylum Bacteroidota; class Ignavibacteria; order Ch128b; family Ch128b; genus JAHJVF01. The sequence continues at coordinate 7,276 of JAHJVF010000349.1, forward strand.
TGATGATCCGTATTTAAAGCTCTCACCCGATACTTTCGAAGAAATCAAATCTTCCCTGGAAAAAAAAAATCCAATCCTCACTTTAAGTTTAGGCTTACAAAGTCCAACGACATAAAAGTTAACTCAGTCCGGAAATTAAAATCTGATTTAGCTCAGTCTTATTCTGAAATCAAAAAACGTGTTGTTATATTATCAGAAGCTCACACTTTAAATCACGAATCTCAGAATATGCTGCTGAAGGCGCTTGAGGAATCTACCTCAAATGTTCTGTTCATCATAGTAACTGATAAATCTCATTTGTTACTTTCTACAATTATTTCACGGTGCTGGGAAATTATATTCAGCCCAATTCGAAACGATGAAATTGAAGAATATATAGTACATAGATTCAATGTGAGTAAAGAGGAGTCACGGCTCCTGGTTCAAACTTACTCAGGAAATATTTCCAATATCATCGACGCAATACTAAATGAACATCCTATTGGAAATGTTCACGTAATTGATTTCTTTCGGTATGTTTGGAAATCAGAGTATTACTCTGCTATTCAGCAATTGAATGAATACTCCATCCTGCAGGATAAGACGAAGGCAATTTTAATGTTAGAAAGATTTCAACACCTCTGTAACCAGCTATTGGCAGCGCAGATTAACACTGGAAATCTAAGTAATGAAATCGTAAATTTAGCAAGAACATTACGTCCTGATGGAATTAAAGATATTTCATCGTACTGCATTCATGCAGTAAAATTGTTAAATTCAAATATCAATATGAATCTACTTTGGATAAATCTATTTATTAAAATTAAAAAATCATTCATCACTTAATCACTAATTTAAGGGGAATCTTATGCCTGAGGTTTATATTTGCGAAGCTTTACGAACTCCAATTGGAAGTTTTCTTGGTGAACTATCCTCATTTTCTGCACCAACTTTAGCCTCCGAAGTAATAAAAGCGTTAATCGAGAAAAGTTCAATCTCCAAAGAAAAAATCGACGAAGTCATTCTTGGAAACGTTTTGAGCGCCGGGATTGGTCAAGCTCCGGCAAGACAAGCAGCATTGTTTGCAGGACTACCTACATCAGTCGAGTGTATGACCATAAATAAAGTATGTGGCTCTGGACTTAAATCAGTCATGTTGGCACATCAAGCAATAAAGACAGGTGATGCAGGAGTTGTAATTGCCGGTGGAATGGAAAGTATGTCAAATGCACCATATATTCTACACGGAATTAGAAATGGAGTGAAATTCGGTAATCAGAATTTATTAGATTCAATGGTTTCTGATGGGCTTACAGATCCATACAATAAAATACACATGGGAGTCTGCGCAGAAAAAGTTGCAGCTGAAAAAAGTATATCGCGCCAGACTCAAGACGAATTTGCAATTGAAAGTTATAAAAGAGCAATCGCTGCACAGGAAAAAAATCTCTTCAACGAAGAAATAGTTCCAATAGAAATTAAAGAAAAGGGGGGAAGCAAATTTATAAAAGAGGATGAAGAACCTAAAAAAGTAAAGTTCGACAAAATCCCTCAGTTGAAATCGGTTTTCGAAAAGGAGGGTACAATCACCGCTGCAAATGCATCAAAATTAAATGATGGTGCTGCTGCATTATTGGTCGCCAGTGAAGCTAAAGTAAAAGAATACGGTTTGAAACCAAAGGTCAGAATCCTATCTCAAGCGTCTGCTGCAATTGATCCCATCAACTTTTCTTTGGCTCCGATTAATTCCATTAATAAGGCATTAGCGAAAGCAAAACTTTCTATCAATGATATTGATCTGTTCGAAATCAATGAAGCATTTGCACTCGTTACCATCGCAGCGATGAATGAACTGAAAATTGATCATGCTAAAGTCAATGTTAATGGAGGTGCTATTGCTCTTGGACATCCAATCGGAGCATCCGGAGCAAGGATATTAACAACATTGATTTATGAAATGAAGCGACGTAACTCAAAATTCGGACTTGCTTCATTGTGTATTGGTGGCGGCGAAGCTTCAACATTAATCGTAGAAAACATTTAAACTAGGGAGGTTTATTATGGCAATTAACAAAATTGCGGTTATCGGTTCTGGTACTATGGGCAATGGTATTGCTCATGTGTTCGCTCAAAATGGTTATAAAGTAGATTTAATCGACATTACTAAAGATTTGTTAGATAAAGCATTGAAGACTATTTCCTCGAATTTAGATAGGATGATTAAAAAAGAAATAATCACTGAAACAGATAAATCAAATACTTTAGCTAGCATTAATTTCGTGATTGGAATTGAAAATACTGCAAGTGATTATGACCTTGTTATTGAAGCTGTTACTGAAGATGAAAATATTAAAAAGAAAGTGTTTCAACTCATTGATGCTAAATTAAATAAAGATTGTATTTTAGCTTCAAATACTTCATCTATTCCTATAACATTGTTGGCAGCTTTCACTTCAAGACCAGATAAATTTATAGGAATGCACTTTATGAACCCGGTTCCTATGATGAAGCTCGTCGAAATTATTCGTGGTTACTCAACATCTAATGAAACTTACGAAATAATTAAAGAGCTAACTCTTAAAATTGGGAAAACTCCAGCTGAAGTTAACGATTATCCAGGATTTGTATCAAATCGCGTTCTAATGCCTATGATCAATGAGGCAGTCTATTGCGTTTATGAAGGAGTTGCGAATGCTGAAAACATAGATACAGTAATGAAACTCGGTATGAATCATCCTATGGGACCTTTAACCTTAGCAGATTTTATTGGATTGGACGTATGTTTATCGATACTGGATGTACTGTATGATGGATTTCGTGATCCGAAATATCGTGCATGTCCGTTGTTGAGAAAAATGGTATCTGCCGGGAAACTAGGAAAAAAATCAGGAGAAGGATTCTATAATTATAAGAAATAGTAGTTCTGTCTTATAATGTATATTATGTAAACTTATATTGTTCTTTAAAAAATACCCATATAAAATAGTAAATATATTACACCAATAATTATCAATAAATAAAGAAGCATTCTACCACTTTTCTTCGTTTGGGTGTACTTCCCACGGCGGAAGTTAATTCTTTTACGTCGTTTTTGTTTTTCATCCTTATCCGGATCATAATACCTTGGCTGATAGTCAAATCTCTTATGTTGTATTCGTTTGAAGAACACCCAAATTACCTATTTGATATTATATTCAGTGTTTTTGGTAAAAGTGAAATCTTAATTCTCTTTAAACTATCTGTGAGAATTTCTCCGTCTGCATGTACATATAAAGGACTTTTAACAAAAATATCTAATTGTCTGGTTTTCTTATAGATTACACTCTTATTATTGATGTGCTTTCCAATGATTGCTTTAGGGAGAAGATTAATTACGGCTTTAATCTTATTTATCTTCTTAATTAAAGAATAATCAAGCAGGCCATCGTCCAGTTCAGCATGTGGGGTAAGGCGGAAACCACCACCGGCTGTCTTGCCATTTTCAATTGCAACCATAAAAACTGTATCTGAATAACTAAAATCATCAGCACAAATTTGAAATTCAGTCATCTTGTAGCTTATAAGATTTTTGAAAACCGAAGCTAAGTACAGAGGTAAACCTGAGAGGAATTTGATTCTTCGTGCTCCTGCAGCAACTGCTGCATCAAAACCTATTCCGACACTATTTGCGAAAGTGTGAGTGCTAATAGTCCCATCCTGATTCACAATTTCAGCAATGCCGATATCTATTTTCGAAAAGTTATCCATAATTATAATACTTAAGTTTTTCTCGATATCCTTTTCCATCTTTAATGCCATTGCAAAATCATTTCCGGAACCGGTTGGAATTACACCGCAAACAATATCCGCAATTGATTTTGAATTAACTAAATCATGTACAGTTCCATCCCCCCCAACAACTACAAAACGATTGAATAACGATTTGTTTGATTCTACTATCGAATCTATTTGCCTGCTAAATTCAGTTTTGATTATTTTATATTCAATCTTGAGTTTATCGATCAATTTTTGTAGCCGATCAATCAGATGAGCCGTTTTACCCTTTCCCGCAACTGGATTGATTATGAAAAGATATTTTTTGTCCAATTATTACTCTCCGCTTAATTTGAAAATAACGCATCCACAAAAATTTCCGGCTCGAACGGTTGAAGGTCTTCTATTCCCTCTCCTACCCCAACATAACGTACCGGAATTTTTTTATTGTAACAAATTTGAAATATTATTCCTCCCTTTGCAGTACCATCAAGTTTTGTAAGAATTATTCCACTTATATCTACGAATTTTGAAAATTCATTTATTTGCTGAATTGCATTTTGTCCAGTACTTGCATCAATTATCAAGAAGGTCTCGTTAGCAGATCGATTCAATTTTTTATTCAGAACATTTTGAATTTTTTTTAACTCCAACATCAGTGATGTTTTAGTATGTAACCTTCCAGCCGTATCTACCAAGACAACATCTATTTTATTTTTTTCAGCATGAGAAAGAGCTTCATAGACCACTGCACCGGGATCGGTGCCTTGTTGCTGTTGAATCATTTGAGCACCTGCTCTCTCTGCCCAAATTTCGAGTTGTTCATTCGCTGCAGCACGAAATGTGTCCGCAGCGGCAATTACAACGCTATGACCGTTCTTTTTGAAATTGTATGCCATTTTTCCTACGGAAGTAGTTTTACCTGTACCATTAACTCCCGCTATCAAGATTACAAATGGTCTATGCGATTCATTAAGTCTGAAATTAGCGAAATCAAAATGAGCAGAATTTGAATTAACTGAACCGAGAATGTTTAATAATTCTCTCTTCACAATTTCTGAAAAGTTCTCATTACCGAATTTATAATTTTCTTTTGCATTTTTTAAAATTATCTCAGTTGCTGCAAAACCTACATCGGCGGTAAGTAAAACTTCTTCGATTTTTTCATAAGTCTCATCATCAATTTCTGGAGAAGTACGAATTATTTCTTCGATTTTTGCAACCAAAGAATTTTTTGTTTTCGAAAGACTGTTTTTTAGTTTATCGAAGTTGATTTTTGAAAAGAATTTCATCTAACCTTAATATTAATATAACTTCTATGTGCATAGACGATTAGGCTTACAACTACTACCACAGATGTAATAACCAATAATGTACTAAAAAATAAATCCTCAGGTTCAAGTCCAAACAGCGCAACTAAAAATGATATGCCAATTAAAGTTACAGTTAACTTACCTATAAAATTCGAGGTTTGAACTTTATCAACTCTACTAAAAAAAATTAAACTGAATAATATTATAATTAAATCTCGTGATAATACAATTGCGAAGAACCATGTAGGAATTGCTCCATTTAAAACAAGTCCAAATCCAAAAACTGCAACCATTAGCTTATCTGCGAGTGGATCGATGATCTTTCCCAGCTCAGTAATTTCATTGTATTTTCTTGCAAAATACCCATCAAGATTGTCGAGTAATGCTGCTAGAATGGCTAAAATAATCAATATAGAGCGATTCGCCTCAAAGTTAGTAAAAAGTATCAATACAGGTAAAATGAGTAAAAGTCGAACTGAACTGAGTATATTTGGTAGTTTCTTAATTTCTGAGTAATTGATTTTAACCACAATAAACTTCCCTACACTTCGTGTTCATTCTTTTTAAAATTCTCATCAATCGGGATAGGATAATCACCATTAAAACAGGCAGTACAGTAGTAGTCTTTAGATTGTTCGGCAACAGCATTTAACATTCCTTCAAAAGATAGATAATGCAGGCTTTCAACATTAATTTCTTGTTTGATCGATTCAACATTACCGCTGAATTCATTTGCAATTAGTTCTTCCCGGCTTGGGAAATCCATCCCATAGTGACAAGGATACAAAATCGGTGGTGAAGAAATTCGCAGGTGAATTTTTTCAGGTGCAGCTTCACGAAGCAGCTTAACTAACATTTTTGAAGTTGTTCCACGAACGATAGAGTCATCAACTACCACAACCTCTTGATTTTGAAGGACTCCCTTTACAGTATTAAATTTGATACGGGTTGAAAGCTCACGCTTATCCTGACCGGGTTGGATAAATGTTCGTCCCACATAATGGTTCCGGATCAATCCTATTTCAAGTTTCGAATCTATCCCTTGTTTTCTCAATTGCGACTGATATCCAATTGCGATAGTATTTGACGAATCGGGAACGCTAATAACTGATACTTTATTATCATCGCCTGTAACAGGACTTTCAATTGCTAAATTTTTGCCAAGTTTTCTTCGGACTTTATCTACATTTTCTCCGAAGACGATACTATCCGGTCTGGAAAAATAGATAAACTCAAAAATACATTTCTTCGGAAAATCGGAAATATTATTCAACCACAGGCTTTGCAACTCTCTCGTTCCGATCGCGTTATCGTCAATTACTAAAATTTCACCAGGCTTAATATCGCGGACATATTTTGCCCCAACCAAATCGAATGCACAGGTTTCTGATGAAATCACAAACGAATTTTCAAGTTCACCTAAAACCAAAGGACGAATTCCATACCCATCTCTTGCAGCAATTAATTTATCGTCAGTTAAAATTACTAATGAGAAAGCTCCCTTAATTTGATCTAGTGCATCCTTAATCTGATGAACAGGTTCTTTTTCCTTGCTTCTGGAAATTAAATGTAGGATGACTTCAGTATCGCTCGAAGATCTAAAAATTGAACCCTGATTTACTAATTCCTCACGCAGCAATTTCGCATTTGTTAGATTTCCATTATGCGAGACTGCTAAATTCCCTTGCCTATATCTCACATTAAACGGTTGAATGTTTTCAAAATGATCAGAACCAGTTGTAGAATAACGATTGTGCCCAATAGCCGAGTCGCCAATTAATTTTGATTTGAATATTTCATCATCATGGAATATCTCAGAAACTAATCCACTCCCTTTAACCGAATGAAATAAAATTTTACTGCCGGATATATTTTGACAGGAGGTAATACCGCATGCTTCTTGACCCCTATGCTGTAATGCAAACAGACCGTAATAAGTTAAAGCTGAAGCATGTGGAGTTCCGAATATTCCAAAAACACCACAATTGGATTTAGGTTTATCAAACTCTTGTTTTTTCGTAAGCATTTTGGGAATCGGTGAATAAATGGTTAGTAGTCGGAACGGCGGGATTTGAACCCGCGACCCCCACTACCCCAAAGTGGTGCGCTAGCCGGGCTGCGCTACGTTCCGCTATAATTTTATATAAATATCTTGAAGTAATTCCTTTACGTCTCTTAAATCATTTAATAAATTAGAATCTGAGGTCTTCCGGATCGTCTTTTCACCTGCCTGGATATTATCCATCTGATCTTCAAATAATTTCTCCCCCTCATCCGGATTATAAGTCGCTAATATTTGCTTAGCGCCATCAATGGTATATTTTTCATCTCGAAGTAGTTTTTTTACTAAAAGAATCAGCTGTATGTCTTTATTTGTGTAAATTCGGTTACCGGCACGATTCTTTTGGGGCTTTAATTGTTCGAATTCGTTTTCCCAGTACCTTAGGACATACTGTTCTAAACCCGTTATTTTACTTACTTCGCTAATTGAATAATATAACTTCTTGATTGATAAGTCTTTCATAGACTTCCTTAAATAATCGCATCAAATATACAAAATTAAAATAGTTTATCAAATGTGTTGGGATATTTAACTAAAGTGCACCTCTAAAAACTATAAATTTGTTTTTTTAAACCATTTGCGTTTTAATCAACGGCGGTAAATCAATTGGGCTATCCGAAGGTCGAATGACTCCTTTGGAGATTCCTTTGGAAAAGCCCTTGTTGGACAGGGCGTTAAATAACCCCACGCTTAAGAGGCTGTGTGAATAATACACTTATTCAACTTGTCATTCCCACGAAAGTGGGAATCCATTCAAATTTCAAAGTTTTTGGATTCCCGTTTACACGGGAATGACCATTTTAACACACGCTCTTAAG
>JAHJVF010000052.1 GCA_018828505.1 Bacteroidota bacterium
CATTCAGAGACCTGTTTCAATCCACGCGCCCGTGTGGGGCGCGACAGTATTTCATCTCTAAATAAACTCTCAATTATATGTTTCAATCCACGCGCCCGTGTGGGGCGCGACTGTAGTGGTTCTAACTGTTTAATTCTGTTAAACTTAACCATTGGTATTCGCTACACTTTAACATTCTTAAATAAAAATCATTGAGATTTTTCTGAAACACTGTTTTTTCAAAATTTTTCAACAGCTAACACCCCAGCATTTTCATGTATGCTTAGGTTAGCGGTAACCTAAAGTTTACTGAATTATATGATAAGTGGATCATCGATATTTTGTATACCTTTTTTTCCATAATGCTCGAGACGGCGCTGCCAGTTGGAACCAAGGAAATAAAATCTCAAGCTGTCCTCCTCCGGATTGTAAATTGAAAGCAATATATTTTTTAGGATTTCCCACTGAGCTGGTTCTACATTACATTCAAACACCGAATTCTGCACACGTAAACCAAAGTCTAAACAAGTTTCTGCTACTTTGCGCAATCTTTTCTTTCCGCCCTCGGCTTTTGTAGATACATCATAACTAACAATTACCATCATAATAATTACCTCAAATAAAATGGTGGATATTCTTCAATGTCTCCACGGATATAGCGTGCGAGCAATTGTGCCTGGATATGCGGTAATAGTCCAATTGTCATTTTCTCACCAAGAAATGGGTGGGTTATTTCTTCCTGTTTGCGTTTCTGATATGCTGACAGAAGTGTCTTTCGGGCTTCATCCGACATTCTCACTTCGCCAGATTCTCTTATATCAAAATCTTTTTTTGTTACTTGTTTCAAGTTAATGAGATTCAGCATTATTCTGTCTCCAAGATATGCCCGGAATTCCTCCATGATGTCTAATGCAAGACTCGGTCGACCCGATCTTATTTGGTGAAGAAAGCCAACCTGCGGATCAAGTCCGGTTGTTTCCACTGCTGATCGAACATCATTTGCAATGATCGCATACAAAAACGATAATAGTGCATTTGCAGGATCAAGAGGGGGGCGTTTTGTTCTTTTACTAAATGTGAAATCTTCTTGCTGCGATGTAATAAGCGAAGACAACACCCCAAAGTACAATGTTGCGCATTCGCCCTCGTACCCGCGAAGTTCATCCAGACTTTCTACTGCTTGAATATTTGTTAATCGTCTTCCCATGGTTTCGGCTGCCAAAAAAACCGATTCGGAGCAATTATCCGGATGATTCCTTTGATGACGTAGAAGCAGATGACGATAATTTGTTACTTTCGCAGCAATTATAGGGCGGGCAATTGAAAGTGAATGTAATTCATTATCAGCAAGGTCATACTGTGCTTTCCGTAAAAGAACGTTACCTTTCTGGGCGCCATAAACACGTGCAAGAAACTTTCCATTTTCCGATAGATAACTTATGCCGACATTATTTTCGGCGCAGAAGGCCATCAATGCGGGTGAAAGAGCTTTGAATCCAAAGCAAACGATGTTCTCTATTGAATGGATTGGTGCTTGAAAAACTTTTTCGTTGTTAACTTCCACGACGAATGTTTCCCGTTCTTTGCGGACGTAAGCATCGTCCGAAGTAATATAAAGCGTGTTCAAATGCTTTTTCATAATCTAAAGTGTATTAAAATAACCTAAAGTTTATTAAAATGGATTGTACAGACCTTTCATATACTGCTTTAGCTTTCGTTTGTTCATCGCTTTGGGTTGACAAATATTCTGTAGCGAACAGTTTCTGCATTTTGCAGAATATTCAGCTAAAGGTATAATTTTTTTTGAAATAATTTCTCTTGCCGAAGCAATAATACTTTCGGTTTGCACTCGTAATTCATTATCAATTTCCACCACATTTCTTCGGCGAATCTTACCATAGAAAAAAGCGCCGTGTGAAATTTTTTTGTTGAGCATTTCTTCAAGACAAAACACCTGCGCACATAACTGCACTTTGTCGCTGACATCTTCCTTCGGTTCACCGGATTTGAATTCAACTGGAAGAACTACTAAATTAGCCTCAGAAGATTCCGAAACGAGTTCGGAATGACTTGCTGAGTTTTTTGATTGCCTGAATTCAACAACATCACATCGTCCGGTAATGCCAAGACGGAATGAATGAATACGAAGCCCGCGAACTGTTTTTTTTGTTCCCCGAGTTTCATAAGTGTCACTATCAACCTTCTCGTGAAGTATATTACCACGAACTGTAAAGACATTCTCATTCCATGCATCTTCTACATGAATTAACGCGCATTGTCTTGGACAGTACACGTAATGCTGTAGTGCGCTTATAAGTATGAAATCGTCTTCGGTGTACAATTTTTCCTTTCTTTCCTGTCCCATTAGGGACAAAATATTTATAGAATATAAACCCAAATCACAACAAAGTCCCGTAGGGACGTTATAAAATTCATATTATATCCGTCAAAATATATTTTTCATCAAACGGTATATTATATTTTTTTAATA
>JAHJVF010000350.1 GCA_018828505.1 Bacteroidota bacterium
ATCTCCAGGTTGATTTGCAGTTGTGTCATCTCCAAAAACAAAATCTCTTTCTGCGATTACATTAACATTTTGGAGAGACTCATGTTGACGCCATCTGAATCCGGTATCGAGCAGTCCAATTAAAACACCTTGGCCGGTGATACCTTTTTCATGTAATGCCGGAATTTTCGAAAGATTCAGCTGAGTGAATGAATTTCCGTAATCGAGCAATACTCCTTTTGAGAATTTTTCCTCGAAATAAAAATGATTGTCTGAGTTTTTTAAAGTGAACTCATTTCGAAATATGAGAGATTTGACCTTTTCAACTTTCGCCACGAATTGGAGCTGGTGAATACGATCGAGCAGATGATCATCAAGATAAACTGAAACTGCATTAAACCAAGGAAGTTCATTTATAATTTTTATACCAATTGACTCTAAAGAGTTTTTATAAGTCTGATAAATCGGGTAGTCTGAATAAGTGAAGATATGATCTGTTGAATTCTTTTTTCGCCGTTCAATTGATTTGATCGAATAGGAATTTAATAAATCTCTCTCGATTGCTGATTTGTTAAACGACTGAGTTTGACCTTCTCCTTTATCGATCAGATAAATAAAATATTTGGTTTGTGCACTTGAAGATGCAAATAAGAATATTAGGCAAGCAATAGATAGACAAAACAATTTCATAATTAGCTCAAGACTTTGGATTAAGATAAAAAACAGTTTGCGGTAATAAAAGAACAAAGAGTACGCAAGAATAATTTATTGAAAAAATAATGGGACACTGATTTTTACGATTTATCATGATCAATCATGATGATCTGTGTCCCATTAAAACATTTTGATTTAAATTAATGAATCAATTTAGCAATTCTGTTGATCTTAACACTAGCAAGCTTGCTTATAAAATCCGGGAAGAAATCAAGATCGCGTTCCCACGACCAATAAATAATTAATGCTTCACCAATGATCAAATCTTCCGGAACAAATCCCCAAAAGCGGCTGTCTGCACTATCATCGCGATTATCTCCCATCATAAAATAATAGTTTTTTTGAACGGTGTAAGTTGAAACAGGTCTTCCTTGAATTTTAACTTTTTCCCCCTCGAACGTAACGACCCGCTTTCCATGTTCGCGATCGATAAGAGTTCTCCATTGCTCGATCGTTTCGATATTTAGTTCAACGACATCCCCTTTTTTCGGAACACGAATCAGTCCGTAGTTATCCTCATTGAAATTAGCTAATCTGGGAAAGATTCTTGGATTAGATATCCCCTTCGGTGTAATTGTTGGATTAACAAATTTCATGTGTTTCGGAGGAGTAAACAGATCACCATTGACATAAAGAATTTTATCTTTGACAACGATTTCATCTCCAGGAAGCCCGACACAGCGTTTTATATAATTTACAGCTTCATCTGATTTTAATTTATCACGATCACCAGGATACTCAAACACAATAATGTCCCCACGTTTAGGATCTTTAAACCCCGGAAGCTGAAAATACGGGAGTGCGACATCTGTGAAGGGAATATATCTTGGCGAAGTCGAACCATAAGTAAATTTTGTTACAAGGAGGAAATCGCCGACGAGGAGAGTGTTTTCCATCGATCCGGTTGGAATAGTGTATGCTTCAACTACGAATGTCTTTAATATTAAAGCGGCAATTGCTGCAAAGAGAAGATTTTCGAACATATCCCACATTCGTTGAGCACGTGTTCGATTTTTCTTCAATTCCTCTTTAACTCTTTTTTTCTCCTGTCTTTTTTTCCAATAATTTTTAAGCCATTCCATTTATTCACCATTCATAATTATTTTTATAAACATTTCTAAATTTAACAATTGTACATTTTCCAATTTCAATTTTGCAATTTTCATCCGTCAGCTGACGGACATTTTACATTAATTTTATTCTTCCATCGAGAGTACAGCAAGAAACGCTTCTTGTGGAATTTCAACATTTCCAACCTGCTTCATACGCTTCTTGCCTTCTTTTTGTTTCTCTAATAATTTTCTCTTACGAGTGATATCTCCTCCGTAACATTTTGCGGTAACATTCTTTCGTAACGCTTTGACAACATCTCTCGAAATCACTTTACTCCCGATTGCTGCTTGTATCACGACTTCAAAAAGCTGTTTTGGAATTAATTCTTTAAGTTTAGAACACAACTTTCTTCCCCATTCATACGCTTTACTTCGATGAACAATAATCGAAAAAGCATCGACAGGATCGCCATTAATCAGAATTTCAACCTTCACAAGTTCCGCCTCACGATACCCGATAAACTCATAATCGAAAGATGCGTAACCTCGTGATATTGATTTAAGCTTATCAAAAAAATCAAAAATAATTTCAGATAAAGGTAGTTCATAGTGAATATCTGCTCTTGTCGGATCGAGGTATGTCGTATTTTTATGAATTCCTCTTCTATCTGTACATAATTTCATTATGCTTCCGATATACTCTGAAGGCGTAACTATCTGAGCTTTTACATAGGGTTCTTCAACGAAATCAATCTCTCCTATAGTGGGCATAAAGGCTGGATTATCAACAATAACAAGTTCACCGTCACGAGTCGTAACTTTATACTCGACATTCGGGAGAGTCGTAATAATATCCTGGTCAAACTCACGCAGCAATCTTTCTTGAACAATTTCCATGTGAAGCAGACCAAGAAATCCACATCGAAATCCAAATCCAAGTGCTGCAGATGTTTCGGGGATATAAGTCAACGCTGCATCATTTAAAACATATTTATCCAATGAATCACGAAGTTCTTGATAATTATCGCTGTTGGTAGGATAAAGTCCGCTGAAGACCATTGGTTTGACTTCTTTATAACCAGCAAGAGGTCCTTTGGCAGGATAATCGAGTGTTGTGACGGTATCACCAACTTTTGAATCGTGAACGTCCTTAATTCCTGCAATCAAATATCCAACATTTCCGGCTTGAAGTGATTTAGTTCGCACCCGTTTTAGTTCAAGTGTTCCGACCTCTTCTGCCTCAAATGTTTTTTGATTTCGGAAAAATTTAATCTTCTGCCCTTCTTTAATTTCCCCTTCAAATACTCTGATATACACTACTGCACCGCGATAAGGATCGAATTTGGAATCAAAGATCAAAGCCCGCAAAGGGAGTTCATTATTTGTTTTTGGAGCGGGGACTTTCTGCACAATCGCTTCTAAAATCTCATCAACACCAATTTTTTGTTTGGCTGATGTGAGAATAATATCTTCTTTTTTACAGCCAATGAGATCAATTATTTGCTGAGAGACCTGCTCAACCATTGAGCTTGGCAGATCAATTTTATTTATAACCGGGATAATTTCTAATCCCGCATCAATTGCAAGATAGAGATTGCTGATAGTCTGTGCCTCAACGCCTTGCGATGCATCAACAATTAGCAATGCCCCTTCACAAGCTGCGAGCGAACGCGAAACTTCATATGAAAAATCGACATGACCGGGCGTATCGATCAAATTTAAAATGTAATTATTTCCATTCTTGGATTTATACTTCATTTGAACAGCGTGGGATTTAATCGTAATACCGCGTTCCCGTTCTAAATCCATATCATCCAAAACCTGATTTACGAGTTCTCGCTGTGTGATCGTGCCCGTTTGTTCTAATAATCTATCGGCAACAGTAGATTTGCCGTGATCGATATGTGCTATTATACAAAAGTTTCGAAACTGAGTCATTAATTGTCATTTCTTGATAAAATTAATCGATTTGTATGATTCTTAAAGAATTCGCTTTCAATATATGATTGAAGTGGAGTAATTTCAAGAAAGAAAAATTTAAGGTTTAAAATTTCAAGTCTCAGATTTCAGATTATATCGATGCTGTTTCATCATAAAAAATTTTAGTATTTTCACTCAAAATATTTGGGTATTAAATGACCGAACTTATTTGGAATGGTAAATATATAGATGGTAAAAAATCTGCACCAATTAGAATAGCACTCCCCTTTCAAAC
>JAHJVF010000351.1 GCA_018828505.1 Bacteroidota bacterium
GTTTTTATGAGATTTCATGAATGAGCCGAATCTAAACCTGTAGTGAGTCCGCCTCGGCGGATCGAACTAAAGGTATAATTGATGAAAGAATATTTCAAATATCGTCCAAAATCTAATCAGAAAATCTTTAAAACGACCTTTTGCCGAAGGCATGCATTCGCATTTGAGCAGTCTCATGAATAAAATTCAAATTTTACCGGAAAATATTGCATCGAAGATTGCGGCGGGAGAAGTCGTTCAGCGTCCCGAGTCAGTCGTAAAAGAATTGCTTGAGAATTCAATTGATTCCGATGCCGATAGTATAACTTTAATCATAAAAGAAGCGGGAAAATCCTTAGTTCAAGTAATCGACAATGGAAGTGGAATGACAAAGGACGATGCAAAGCTGGCATTCCATAGACATTCAACCAGCAAAATAAAAGAGTTAGCCGACCTTGATAATATTTTAACACTTGGATTTCGCGGCGAAGCACTCTATTCAATCGCGGCTGTATCGAGGGTTGAACTGAAAACTCGAACAGAATTGGATGAATTAGGGCTGCAGCTTATTTTTGAAGGGGGAGAATTCATTGAGAAGTCACTCGTAAACTGCGAGCGAGGAACAAATATCAGTGTTAAAAATCTTTTCTTTAATATACCGGCAAGAAGAAATTTCTTAAAAACAAATGCGACCGAATTTAAACATGTACACGATTCTTTTCAGAGACTTTCACTCTGTTATTGCGATAAGAGGTTCAGTTTCATGGATGACGATAAACTTGTTTATGATTTGCAACCGTCATCTTTGGAAAAACGAATTCAATTTTATTTTGGTGAGTCACAGTTGGAATCGGTAATTCCCGTAAATTTCGTTTCCGATTTGGTTGAGATCAGCGGTTACATCGGTGCTCCTCATTTTGCAAAAAGGAATAAAGGAGAACAATTTATTTATCTGAACGAGAGATATATTTCTAATCGATCGATCTCACATGCCGTATACCGTGGTTATGAAAATATTTTGGAGAAGGGGGAATATCCATTTTTCATTCTGTTTATTAAAATTGATCCGACTAAGATTGATATTAATGTTCACCCATCGAAGCTTGAAGTAAAATTTGAAAACGAACAGTTAATTTATAGCTCGATTCTCACTGCAGTGAAAGAAGCTTTAACATCCAAAGATGTTTCTCCAAGTCTTGAGCTTTCTTCGAATGAACTGTTCACTGAAAAAACTCGGTTCAAACGACCTGCAATCGATAAAAACAGTTTCATAGCAAAGGAAATCTATTCAGCTGGCTCTGATCGAAAAAAAACTAACCACAGTTCTGGAAGAATTAATCATGTTCATAAGTCTGACATAGACATCATCGAGCAGACAAACACTTTAATAAAAGCTTTTTCTGTAGATGATGCTTCAATAACAGAAGAGTCTGCATTACCGTCAAGGGTTGTTTGGCAATTGCACAATAAATATATTTTGACCCCAATCAAAAATGGTTTGATGCTTATTGACCAGCATGTTGCTCACGAAAGAATTTTGTATGAAAAGGCTTTGCAAAGCATTGAAAGCAATCTTCCTTTTTCACAGCAGCTTTTATTTCCGCATACGATAGAATTGACTCGACCGGATTTTAAACTCGTAATGGAATTAAAAGACCTGCTTCTTCGCATCGGATTTGAAATCAAGGAATTCGGAAAATCGGCGGTTATCATACATGGAATTCCACAAGACATTAAGAGCGGAAAAGAGAAAGAAATTCTACTTGAAATTTTAGAATTGTATAGAGAATATGAGGGTACAGGACTTATAGATGAAAAAGATAAGCTCGCAAAATCGTTTGCCTGCAAAAGTGCGATCAAGGCAGGAGATCTTCTCTCAGAAAAAGAAATGTTATCATTAATTGATAATCTGTTTTCGACTCAGGTGCCGTATGTTTGTCCTCACGGCAGGCCGGTTTTCATTAAATTATCAATAGATGAACTCGATCGAAGATTTGGAAGAACAGTAAAATGAAGGGTAAAGAGATGAAAGATAATTCTGGCTTCAAAGAGAAAAAAAATAATTGGAAAGACAACGCAGAAAAGGCTAAGACAATTGGTATTACTTTCAATTCGATAAGCGGTAATAAAAATGAATTATTGTATGCTCCTGATGATATAGAAAATTTTAATTACGAAAGAGATTTGAATCTTCCCGGTGAATATCCATACACGCGTGGAATTCACATAAATATGTATCGCGGGAAATTGTGGACGATGCGTCAGTTTGCCGGTTTCGGTTCACCTGAAGATACAAATAACCGTTTCAAATATTTATTGGCACATGGACAAACGGGCTTATCGGTGGCTTTTGATTTGCCTACGTTGATGGGCTGGGATCCAGACGCCGAATTAGCTGAAGGTGAAGTCGGAATTTGTGGTGTTGCAGTTTCTTCTTTGCATGACATGGAGAAACTATTCAATCAAATTCCATTGGATAAAGTTTCAACTTCAATGACAATCAATTCACCGGCGTCTATGATTTTTGCATTCTATCTTGCTGTCGCAGAGAAGCAGGGTGTAAAATTTTCTGATCTTCGCGGCACACTTCAAAACGATATTTTAAAAGAATACATCGCTCAGAAAGAATATATTTTTCCACCATATCCCTCAATGCGGATAATTGTTGACATGATCGAATACTGTGCAAATGAAGTTCCCCAGTGGAATCCGGTTTCGATCAGCGGTTATCACATTCGTGAGGCAGGTTCGACCGCTGCACAGGAACTGGCATTCACACTTGCCGATGGGTTCGCATATATTGAAGCCTGCATCAAGAGAGGGATGGATGTTGATGATTTTGCCCCTCGACTTTCATATTTTTTCAACGCGCATTTAGATTTTTTTGAAGAGATCGCAAAATATCGTGCGGCAAGAAGAATTTATGCGAGGCGAATGCGTGAAAAATATGAAGCAAAGAATCCACGATCGTGGTGGTTGAGATTTCATACTCAAACCGCTGGTTGCTCATTGACAGCACAGCAGCCTGAAAATAATATTATCAGAACAGCGTACCAGGCTTTGGCAGGTGTACTGGGGGGAACGCAATCGCTCCACACAAATTCAATGGATGAAACACTTGCACTCCCAAGTGAAAAAGCTGTGAAGATTGCTTTACGAACTCAGCAGCTCATCGCATTCGAAACCGGAGTAATCAATACAATCGATCCACTTGGTGGCAGTTACTATGTTGAAGCTCTAACTAATAGACTCGAAGAAGAGGCAAATAAATATTTTGAACAAATTGATGCATTAGGCGGAGTCATTCCTGCAATTGAAATGGGTTTCTTCCAAAAAGAAATTGCGATCGCTGCATATCGTTATCAAAAAGAAATTGAAGAGAAGAAACGGATAATCGTCGGAGTTAATGAATTTGTTGAAGAAGATGAAAAAATCGAGATCCCAATTCTCTATGTTTCTCCTGAAGTTGAAAGAAAGCAGAAAAAAGAATTAGCCGACTTGAAGCAAAACCGAAGTCAGAAAACGGTTGCTGAGAAACTTGAAAAGCTTAATTATGCTGCAGCAAATGATGAGAACTTAATGCCTTACATTTTAGATTGCGCCCGTAATTATGTCACACTCGGCGAAATGTGTGAAGAGCTTAAACAAGTTTTCGGAGTTTATGAAGAAAATGTGGTGTTTTAGTTCAAATGAATAGTATCATTCGATTAATTCGGATAAAACAATGGATAAAGAATTTATTTCTTTTTGCCCCATTGATTTTTTCGCAGAACTTATTTGAAGGAGATTACTTTTCAAAAGTATTTATTGGATTCATTACATTTTGCTTTTTGGCAAGTGCTGTCTACATTTTAAATGATATTGCTGATGTAGAAAATGATCGAAAGCATCCGATCAAGAAACATCGTCCAATTGTTTCAGGTGAGGTAAAAGTACCCTTAGCGATTTTATTAGCAGTCCTCTTAATATTTTTGGTTGTTGTTTCAGCAGTAAATCAAAATTATAAATTCAACTTAGCTCTTTTATCCTATCTGACCGTTAATATTGCTTATACATATAAATTCAAAAATGTTGTTCTTCTCGACATATTTTCAATTGCGTTTGGTTTCATGATAAGAATAATGGCAGGTGCCTGGATAGTAAATATTGAAGTTTCCAGTTGGTTGATCCTTTGCACACTTTTCTTATCTCTCTTCCTCGCAATAACCAAGAGAAGAAGTGAATTAACTTTGGTTACAGAGCAGCAATTGAATGGTACTCGAAAAGTTCTATCGGATTATTCTGTTACATTTGCCGACCAAATGTCGACTATTGTTGCATCCGGTGCGGTGATCTCATATGCTCTGTACACGGTCTCCGAACGGACTAGAGAAATATTTCACACAGAAAACTTAATTTTCACAACTCCGTTTGTCGTATTTGGAATTTTTCGATACTTGTTTCTCGTGCATAAAAAAAATCTTGGTGAGAATCCCACTGCTGTAATTACAACTGATATTCCAATGATAATTAATTTATTCCTATGGCTTTTATCGGCTATACTGATAATCTATAAAACTAAGTTTGACATAACATTATGAGACAACTGTTAATCATTCCA
Source organism: Bacteroidota bacterium (assembly GCA_018828505.1). GTDB lineage: Bacteria > Bacteroidota > Ignavibacteria > Ch128b > Ch128b > JAHJVF01. The sequence continues at coordinate 4,580 of JAHJVF010000351.1, forward strand.
TTCATTTTTAGTTTATTCGGTTGTACAGCAACCAAGCACGAAACTTCAAATCCATTGAAGGTTGAATTTCAAATCCAAAATCTTTGGCACGATTTAATGCCAACTGTTTTACAAGAATCGAAAATATATACTGATTTTGATCTGATATTGACAAATATGTTTGATTTAGAAATTGCAGGTATTTCATTAGAAAATTTTAGGATCCTCAATGAACAAAAAAATATTTCGCTACCACTTTATTTACCAAATATTGATCGTGTACAGAATTTGACGTTTCTCTCCAATGAGACAAAAAAATTTCAAGTAAGAGGTGAAGCAAATCCGCAAGCATCAAAATTTTTACTTAATAATGATCGATTTCATATTTCATTCGATATTCGTAATAAAAATAATTTGATATTCAATTTTACGTCCCCAAAGATTCGATTAGAGAGAGTACATTAGAATTGACAGAATTAACTATCATATTGATTTCGTTAGCTGCCTCGGCCTATTTTTCCGCGAATGAAATAGCATTTGTCGTTGCGAATAAAATTAAGATCGAAGTTCGTGCAAAAAGAGAAATCTTTGGTGCGGCAGCTGCGAAAAAGATCATTAAGAATCCTCAGGAAGTCTTAACAACAATTTTAATTGCGACCAATATAGCGAACATAACATTTGCAACAGTTGGCGGACTTTATCTTAAAACAACATTTGAGTTGAACGAATTAGGAACTCTCATAGCAACTACTTTTATTCTTCTGATCTTTGGTGAGATAATTCCGAAAGCAATTACACGCGAGATGGCAGATATTTCCATTTTATATTTTTCATATCCGTATAAGATTTTTAAGGTACTGCTTCTACCACTTGTAAAAGTATTGAATGGAGCAACTAACCTTCTGCTGAAGCTTGTTAAAGTAAAAAGCACAATCCCGCAAATATTCGAGAAAGAAGATATAAAAATTCTCTTAATGGAGGGGGAGAGAGTCGGAAATGTTGATAAAGAAGACCATGCGATCATAAACAGAGTTATAAAGCTTGGAGATCAAAAAGTGTACGAAGCAATGCGTCCTCGAACCGAGATCGTTGCCTGCAGTATCAACACTACACCGGAGGAACTATATTCAATTTTAATTGATTCGGGATATTCCAAAATTCCGGTATATGAAAATTCAATCGATAATATTGTCGGAGTGGTGGTAGCTCAGGATCTTTTCTCCAAGTTTACAGAGATTAAAGAAATAATGCGGCCGATAAACTTTTATCCGGAAACCAAATTGAGTATCGATCTTTTACGGGAATTTATTGATGAGGGAGTTTCAATCGGAGTGATCGTTGATGAATATGGAGGTACCGCTGGTTTAGTAACTTCTGAAGATCTGTTTGAAGAACTTCTCGGTGAGATTAAAGATGAATACGATGTAGAAGAAAATATCTGCCGAAGAGTTGGTGAAAATACCTATCTGATAAGTGGACGGTCTGAGATTGAAAATGTTATTGAAGAATTAAAGATTGAAATTCCTGAGGGGAATTACGAAACCTTCGCTGGATATATTATTAATAAACTTGGAAAAATTCCCGCGGAAGGAGAAGAATTCAATATTGATAATTATAAAATTTCGATTATAAAATCTTCTCCAAATCGGATCGATCTTGTTAGACTGCTCGAAGTAAAAACTCAAGAGGGCTGATTGTTCTTTAAGATCGAACACACTTCGACTAATTCTAAAGCTCGTGCCGGAGTAATTCGTACTTCGCATGGTGATGTTAGAACACCTATATTCATGCCTGTCGGAACACAAGGGAGTGTAAAAGCCATCGAACAAAGAGAACTCGATGAAATCGGTGCACAAATTATTTTGGGTAATACATATCACCTATATCTCCGACCGGGAGTTGAAGTCTTAAAAGAATTCGGCGGACTGCATAAATTCATGAATTGGAGAAAACCAATACTTACCGATAGTGGTGGATTTCAAATATTTAGTCTCTCTGAATTACGAAAGATTAGAGAAGATGGTGTCGAGTTTCGATCACACTTGGACGGTTCAACTCATTTTTTTACTCCAGAAAAAGTAATCGAAATTCAAAGAGCTATCGGTTCTGATATTATGATGATTCTAGATGAGTGTGTGTCCCATCCATCAACTCATGATTATGTTAAGAAATCGGTTGAGCTAACAACGAGGTGGGCAGCTGCTGCAAGAGAATCTGTTGAACGAATTTCTAATTATTACGATTACCAACAATTTACTTTTGGAATAATTCAAGGGGGAACGTTTCGAGATTTACGTGAGATATCTGCAAAAGAAATAACAGCGATGGACTTTGATGGATATTCGATTGGTGGACTTGCCGTTGGTGAAACTACTGATGAATTGTATTCCGTTACTGATTTTACGACCGATCTGATGCCGATTGAAAAGCCTCGCTATTTGATGGGCGTTGGGAGACCTGAAAATATTCTTGAAGCGATCGAACGTGGTGTGGATATGTTTGACTGTGTAATGCCAACCCGAAACGGCAGGAATGCCTATCTTTTTACAAGTTCAGGGGTTATTTCGATTCGCAATAATCAATATAAATCAGATCAGGAACCAATAGATTCGACTTGCGATTGTTATTCTTGTCAGAATTTCAGCCGTGCTTATTTAAGACATCTATTCAATGCGAAAGAGATTTTGGCTCTTCAACTTGCTACTTTCCATAATCTAAGATTTTATTTAAATTTGGTCTCAGAAGCTAGAGAAATGATCTTACAAGATAAATTCCTTGAGTGGAAACAAGAGAAAGTAAAACAAATAACTAAACGACATAATAATATTTAATTAAAGGAGATACTAATTGATACAACATTTTTTATTATTCGCGCCACCGGCAGGTGAAGGTGGTTCAGGTTTGTTCGGAACATTAATTATGTTTGCAGCAATATTCCTGATCTTTTACTTTCTGATCATTCGACCACAACAGAAAAGACAAAAAGAGAGAACCAAGTTGCTCAATGAATTGAAGAAAGGTGATAAAGTCGTAACTGGCAGCGGGATTTACGGGATAATTGTCGGTTTAGATGAAAAGACGGCTCTCATTCAAGTAAGCGATAATGTGAAATTGAAATTTGAGAGAAGTGCTGTCGCCACAATACTGAGTGATTAATACCTGATTTCATAACTATATTTAAGCTGTTTGATCCGTTGGTTTCTTCTCATTTTAATTAGAGTAAGATATGAATTGAGCATTGAACGTAACTACTCAGCAGCCACATAAATTGTAATTCAAAATATGCCA
>JAHJVF010000352.1 GCA_018828505.1 Bacteroidota bacterium
CGCATGAGTCTTGCCATAATAGAAATCTAAATTTTTAACTTTGATTATTACATCTTTCATGCTTGGTTGTTCAACTTGGTTTTCGATTTCGTATTCGCTTTGAATTACACTCTGTTCCACAATTTCTTTCCAAAAATAATTGTTGCTTAATTAAAATGTTGAAGATTTATATTTCTTTCTTAATCGTGCTCGAATGATCATTGCAGTGATGTTCAACAAAATCACAAGAAAAATTAAAAGCAATGTGGTCATATAAACCATCGACATTGCGGCTTCGACGTTCGGTGATTGAAATCCGACATCATAAATATGAAATCCAAGATGCATAAATTTTCTATCGAGATGAAAGAATGGAAATCTCCAATCGAATGGAAGCGATGGAGCTAATTTTACTACACCTGTAATCATAAGAGGTGCAACTTCTCCCGCACCGCGTGCCATAGCTAAAATTACTCCAGTAAGAATTCCTGGTGTTGCGGCAGGAAGAACCACTCGACGTATGGTCTGCCATTTTGTACTACCAAGTGCAAGTGACGCTTCTCGCATTCCCCGTGGAATAGTTGCAAGTGCTTCTTCAGTTGAGACGATTACTACAGGCATCGTCAACAAAGCCAATGTTAAAGATGCCCAAAGGATTCCACCAGTTCCGAGTGTCGGATTCGGAAGTCGTTCGGGATAAAAAATTTGGTCAATCGTTCCACCAACAAAGTAAATAAAAAATCCCAATCCAAAAATTCCAAATACAATTGAGGGAATTCCTGCAAGATTATTCACTGCAATTCTTACAATTCGAACCAATGGTCCTTGTTTAGCATATTCACGTAAATACAAAGCGGCAATAACTCCGAACGGTACAACCGCAATGCTCATTAAAATAACCATCATTACCGTACCAAAAAGTGCGGGGAATACCCCTCCTTCGGTATTCGATTCACGGGGATCATCAAAAATAAATTCGAATATTTTTGAAATAACGAAACCGGCTTGGGTGAAAAATGACATTCTATTCGGTTGATATACTCTGATAATATTTAGCAGTGGAATATCCCGTTCATCGCCATTTGCAGTTTGTACCGTCAAATTATATTTGCCGGCAATTCCTCTCAGTGAATCGACTTTATTTTCTATTGAATGATATTGATGATTGATATCCTCGATCTTCTTATTCAATTCGGCGATCCGTAAAATTACTTTTTGAAGATTATCACGATTTTGGTATTCAAGTATTTTGATTTCAAGACGGCTCGATTCAATATCGTAGTTCAAATCTCCAATGACATTCTTTTCAATCCTTGTCATTTCTTTTCTTAATCGTGAAAGTGTATCGATGTAATCATTCAGCACAATCGAGATCTCATTTTCGCTAGAAGCTCTAATTTCACCATCGACTCGAAGCTCTTTAACATATCCGAAGAAATTTCCGAATTCTGTTCTTTCAAAAATATATGCCGACTCCGGCTGTTCGGATTTGACAATTTCATTTTCTGCGAACCATCGGAAGTCTAAACCATAAATTTCCCTATTACCAATTTTGTATTTATATCTCTCATCTTTTTGTGGTTTGGATACTTTATCACCCAATTCTTTCGTAAAGGATTCTGAGGTAATTAAGTTACCGAGAAATTTTTCTCCTTCTTTAGTTTGGATTTGAAATAATTTTGGTGGAAGAAGATATTCGCCACTATTGAGAAGGATTAGAAGAAGAACTCCCGAGATCATAATAATTGTAGCTCCCAGTCCTAATCCTGCGAACCAAATAAATATCTCTCCTGATTTAAATATCTTATTATTCATGATTCAAAATTAAATGTGTGTAAGAAATGACATATCCGCCTGCCTCACCAGATACGATTTGGCGGACAGGCCTCTAAAATCCATTAAGCAAAGTGAGATATGTCATTTCTTATATGTGCATATATTTTTTTCTTAATCTTTGTCTAACAATTTCTGCGGCTGTATTCACGATGAATGTCAAAGCAAAAAGAAGTGCCGCCGATAAAAATAATACTCTATACAAAGTTCCATGATAAGGAGCTTCGGGAATTTCAACAGCAATATTTGCAGAAAGCGTTCGCATTCCGTTAAATGGACTTATATCCAAAATCGGAGTGTTTCCGGTTGCCATTAAAACAATCATCGTTTCACCGATAGCACGGCCGAATCCAATCATAATTGCAGAAAAAATTCCTGGACTTGCTGTTGGAAGAATTACTCTAAATGCAGTCTGCCATCGATTTGCACCGAGTGCTAATGAAGCCGATTTCAAATGATCGGGAACGCTCGAGAGTGAATCCTCACATATGGTAAAAATGATCGGTATTACAGCAAATCCCATTGCAAATCCAACTATGATGCTGTTACGTTGATCGTAATTTTGATTGAAATAATCCGAGAACCATAATCTGTAATCTCCGTTCAAAAAAGTAGTTTCGAACCACGGACCAAGCCATAATGAAGTCTGAATACCGATGAGAATTAGAGGAATTATAATCAGAATCTCATATCCTACCTTCAAGTGTATACCTGTTGTTTTATGAAAACTTCTCCAGAGATAAATTCCTACGATAATTACCACCGGAAGAATAAAAAACATCAGCATCACCCCTGGAAAATATTTTTCAAGAATTGGAGCTAACCACAATCCTGCAAGAAAACCGATAACGACGCTCGGTAGTGCAGCCATGATTTCCACAACCGGCTTAATTAAATTTTTAAATTTCGGATGACTGAAAGCAGAAGTATATAACGCACCAAGCAGTGCTAATGGAATCGCAAAAATCATTGCATACAAAGTCCCTTTCAAAGTCCCGAAGATTAGTGGAATCAGACTGAACTTCGATTCAAAATCATCTGTACCCCCGGTTGACTGCCAAACGTACTCGGGCTTTTTGTATCCTTCATACCAGACTTTTCCAAAGAGAGTCTTAAAAGAAATCTCGGGATGAGGATTATCAATATCGTAAAAAGCAAGCGTACCGTTATTGTATAAAATTACTGCACCATCTCCTTTGACGGCAAATGCAATATCCTTTGCAACATTTTGCTTGGTTTCAAATTCGAATAATTTATTCTCGCTTGTAAGATAGTTAAGATGAACTCCTCCATTCACATCGTAAGAAATGAAACTTTTATTCCGTGCTGAAAATACCAAACCATTTACAGCCCCATTATGTTGCGGGAATTCGTGAACTTTGTTTAATTTTCTTCCTGTTGCAGAAGATTCGTCGAGTGTTAAAATCCATGAAGTTAAATTTCCTTCAGAATCACCTACAATTAAGGATTGATCTCCAAAAATATAACCGAGTGCGGTGATTGTAGCAAAGTCAGTTTTACCAACTTTGATAGCTTCAAGAAATTTCGGATTTGATTTATCTTTTAAGCTGTAATAAAATAATTTTCCTGCAGTAGTACCAACCGCTAATTTTTCATTCTGATTGTCTAATGCGATAGCCGAAATCCTCTCTGTTTTCTCAAATGGAAGCTCAAAATAATGTTCAATTGTATCCACTTCACCTATTAATGAAGTAATATATTCTTCTGCATAACCGATTAGCCGATTGTCAGACGTTAGAGCAATCAATAACGGTTGATTCTGATCATCTACAGCAATCTGGATTTTATCGATAGCTTTTTGAGAAGAATCTATCAGGATAAACTTCTCCACATCAACTTCGGGAATGATTACTCGGTTGTTGTTTTCATCAAACGAAACATTGAATTCAATTTGAACAATTACGGCTTTACCGTTCGATAATCCTATTGCGACCCAATCATTTTTAAGATTTCGGGCTGCAGCAGTAATTGAGTCGTTCTCCAATCCAATAATCTTTTTCGAATTTATTAATTGCCTCGATTCGACCGAGATAAAATCCACTGTAAGAGAATCTGTTATTACATAAATGATTTCGCGATAGTCGTCGATTCCTGTTAAAATCGCACTTTCATTTTTTTGATTTTCATCAATAGGAATTTCATTTATTAAACTACTCTTTGAACTGATGAATAAGGGATAAGCTTCTATAAGAATAAAAATTAGAATACCCAAAATTGCTAATATGATAGCAACCCCACCGGAATTGATAGTAATCCTTGCTAATTTATCAAACAAAACCGCACGTTTGTGTGCGGCTTTTTCTTTATCGATTCGATTACTATTACTTTTTTCTTTATTCATCAAATCGGTTAACCTATTCTATCTTCTTCAATTGCTCGGTAACAATTTTATAGTGCAGAGGAAGATAACCATCTTTAATAACGACTTCCTGCCCTTCATAACTAAGAATATATTTTAAGAACTCTTTTGTCAATGGTTCTAAAGGTTGATTCGGTTTTTTGTTGGTGTAAATATAAAGATATCTGCTCAGTGGATATTTTCCGCTTAATACATTTTCATAATTTGCATCGACGAACTTTTTGTCAGGTTGGTAAAATAACGGAACTGCTCGAACTCCGCTTGTGATGTAGCCTATTCCGCTGTAGCCGATGCCAAATTTATCTTCGGTTACGCCTTGAACTACCGAAGCGGAACCTGGTTGTTCTTTCACATTATCTTTGAAGTCTCCTTTGAAAAGTGCATGCTCTTTGAAGAAGCCATAAGTTCCAGATGCGGAGTTTCTTCCGTAAAGACTGATACTTCGATTTTTCCAATTACCCAAAAGACCAAGCTCTCCCCAAGTTTTAATATCAGATTTATAACCGCCACGTCGTGTTTTGGAGAAGAGTGCATCAATTTCTTCAAGAGTTAAACCTTTAATTTTATTGTCTTTGTTTACATAGACCGCCAAAGCATCGAGACTTGTTGCGATTTCAGTTGGTTTGTAGCCAAATTTTTTTTCGAACTTATCGATCTCTTCCTGCTTCATTTGGCGCGACATCGGACCTAATTGAGCCGTTCCGTTTATCAAAGACGGCGGTGCTGTGCTTGATCCTTTTCCCTCGACCTGAATGTTAACGTTGGGATAAAACTTTTTGAAACCTTCGAGCCATAAGGTTAATAAATTATTCATCGTATCGGATCCGATGCTGTTTAAGCTTCCTGAAACGCCACTTACCTTTTTATACTTTGGAAGTTTTTTATCTGGCTTAATCGTTTGTGCACTTAATTGAAGCACAAGTAACGAAAGTATTGAATAAGCTATTAGTTTAATTCTCATTTCATAATCCTAAATTTAATTTCTGATTTTTGACTTAAATTTACCCTACCAAAGTTAAGTTTATGTTAAATGAATGTTAAGAAATTGTTAAGAAATTTCTCTACGCAAACAAAACTTCAAAAGTCTCTGCCGTTTGTGTAGCGATGTGAGTCTTTTGAAGTTTCTTTTAGAACCATCAGCTGACAGACTAAAACCTTGAAGGTTGAACGTTGAGTTAACATATCTAAAACCTTCAAGGTTGTTATTGTTATAGTTTCAACTCTGCCTGTTTTGTTTAGCTAAGAGAGGCAGGCAACCCCGCCATTAATATTTAGCTAAGGTAGGCGGGTAAACTTGAGGGTTTAATCGAACGTAAACGGCGCGCTCAACCCCGCCTGCCTCACGAGATACGACCTGCCCGCCTAATCATATCTCATGGGGCAGGCGGGTTGGGCGGGCAGGCCTCAAGGTTTTTCTGTTAATAAAATTTCATCGCAAGAAGGCGTAACCCAGATTAATAATCTGGGCTACTTGAGCAAAGTCATTTTTTTACTCGAGATAAAACCATCGGAAATGATCTGGTAGTAGTAGTTCCCCGAACTCAAGCCTGAAGCATCAAAATCTACTTTGTAAGTTCCGGCAGTTTGATACTCGTTGACTAAATTTTTTACAACTCTACCTAAGTTATCATATAGAGTAAGCTTAACATTACTGCCAACCGGTAACCGGTATGAAATAGTTGTAGAAGGGTTGAAGGGATTTGGATAATTCTGTGATAGTTCATAATCGGAGGGAATAGCGTCATCAACTTTTTCCACACCGGTAACATAGTTGGTATTTTGAGGATCGTAATTTGTCCAGCCTGCATCCCATCTTGAACTATTCGGATCAAAAGCTCCAACGTAAGATGTTGGTACGAAGAAAGCATCAACCAATCTTGGAAGTACAAAATTCGCTCCGTTAGTTGCAGGTGAACCAACTTTCGGAACAGGATTGGGATTTGTTTTATTGAATGGATCGGTTAACATCACTTCATCTGGTTGAACGAAGGTTCTATTACCGTAAGCAGGAGTATAAAACCATGAATTAACATTAAAAGCGCTTTGAGTTGTTGTTATTCCGTTACCGCTACGCAATCCCGCCCAAATACAATTTCTTAATTGTAGAGTATCACCTGATGCACTGTTTGCCGAATTAACACCGTCGATTAGAAGACCAACCGGCCACCCCATAACGATTGAATTATAAATTGATGTTTGAGAAGATCTCCTGAGATGAGCGCCTCTTCTGTAATTCGGATTTCTTGATGCAGAAGTATCAGCCATCGGACCGACAGATGTGAAATTGGAAAAGATAGGCAATGTACGTGGAGAATTGAAAGTCCCGGTTCCATCATTATCTGATTCCCATCCGTTGCTGCCTGAAATATCGGCAATGTTCGGGTCTCTCAATGCAAAACCAAATTGTAATTTACCTCTGAATCCGAAGTCAACGTCAAAATCATCATCAACGCCTTTGAAGGCAATCAAATATTTTGCATTCACCGTTCCGCCGAACCATTCAAAAGTATCATCACCGCTGTAACTTACTTGAATATGTTCAATAGTCGTTCCTCTACCGACTCCACCGAGAGTTAATCCGTTAATTTCGTTATCCGGTAAAAAAGCGATACCCGGAAATTCAATTCTAATATATTTCAAAATACCACTGTTGTCATTGTCATTCGGACTACCACCACCGCCATAAATCGTACCCGTGCCTCCTTCGATAACAGCAGTTCCTCCTGGAACGTTGATTGAAGCATTTCCTGTGATTATGATACCACCCCAATCACCGGGACCTCTGCTACCCGCAGGCTGCTGACTTGTAAAGACTATCGGTTGAGATGCAGTTCCTTCAGCCATTATCTTTGCACCACGATTGATTATCAAAGTCCCCTTCGAAGATTTTTCTCCGTAAATAATTGTTCCGGCTTGAATTGTTAATGTTGCCGGTGGATTTATGTTCACGAATCCTCTCAGCAAATATTTTTTAGATTTTGTTAAATAAGAATTTGAGTTTATGTTTCCTTCAATCACGCTATCAACCGGAGCCAACTGTGCATATAAGTTGAAACTGGTTATGATCGAGATAGTGATCATATAAAAAAGTTTTCTTTTCATTTTTTTTCCTTAATTTATTTTTAGTTATAATTTATAAGATAACCCCAACGATACTGTTGAGTCTTTACTATTGACACGCGCTCTTTTATTACCTTGTTTGAATACTTGATTATTGTGCAGCAAATCCTTTACTGTTAGTTTTAACTCAAAATTGCTGAATATCGGTTGAGTAATTACAAGATCGATTAGATCGCGTGGTTCTTCAATTACATCTTCCTCGTAAAGTGTTGCAACCTCAATTATTCTTGACCCGATTCGATTGTAGAGAAGACTTACGGATGTACCAAAATTCGGATGAATATAGTTCAATCCCACATTGATCACATAAGGCGACTGCCCTTGCAAAGGTCTATTTCTTCGAGCAATAGTTATCTCGGTAGCTTCCACATCCACATTTGATTTTATCCAGGAATAATTTCCATTGATAAAAAAATTCGATAAATGTTCGCTGATATGTGATAATGAGAATCTCAAGTCAAGTTCGAAACCATAATTAACCGCTTTCTTCGAGTTCATAAAAGTTCTTTCTGAACCGAGAGCACTTCCGGAAATAACGACTTGTTCGATAGCATCTGTAAGGTTCTTGTAAAATAAACTCGCCGATATTAATTCACCGATTCCGGGAAACATTTCAAAACGGAAATCATAATTTCTTATTAAAGCACGATTGAGATTTTCGTTTCCGCGAATTGAGGTTTGCGTTCCGAAGTCATAGTAAGCAAATGGTGCAAGCTCCCGAAGTTCAGGACGATTTACAGTTTGACTATATGCCAAACGCAAATTCGTAACTTCACTTAATTTGTAAATAATATTGAATGAAGGAAGAATGTCGGCCTTTTTTAATCTTATCCGGATTTCATTTTGCTCCGAAAGATCCATTGAGTTAACTGTTTGAGCTGAATTTTCTATTCTTGCACCACTGACAATTCTCAACTCTCTTTCAAAAATATTCACCGGTAATTCAAACATTAAATATCCGGCCGAGATCGTCTGCCCTGCCGAATAATTGTTTGTTCCGTTATGATATTCGTCAATCGAGAATCCGTTCTTTCTAAAATTTTCCGGTGCAAAAACTTTATCGAGCGGCAAATACAACAAATCATAATCGGTATAGCCATTACCCGGAGCGTTTATGATTACAGTTATCAATCGTGAGGAGAAATCACGATTCTTACTATCGTAAAGTCCACCGAATTTTAATTTGAAATCCGAAAGCGGCAATGTAAAATCGATCATCCCACCTTGGGATTTTTCATTAAGAGTGGAATAGAATCGACCGCCATTTTTCAGATTTGGTTGAAATCCCAATGTAATTGCAAAAGGATCTGATGAACCTGCTTCTCTTGAGTAGTATGTACGTCTGTAATCCGGTTCATTCCTATCGGCATTTGAGAAAGATGCATGCCATTCCATTTTGAGTCCGTTCAATGATGGGAAATAGTGCTCGCCGACAAATTGCCCTGAGTAAATCGATCTCGAAACAAATCTGAGCGCAGTAATTTGTTGTTCATTACCGTCTGTAAATTGAATTCCATTTAATTGAGCAACTTCGTCATCGGAAGTATGGCTGTAAGTGTTCTTGATGCTCAATTTATGATGATCCGAAATTTTATAACTGAAATTGAATAATCCGCCCCACAATGTTGAGTAGGTCGATTGTGTTCCTTTATAATTGAACCTTTGTTCCCCGCTCGCTTCATATTCATTTCTTTCGATTGAGGCAGAATTATAATTGCTTCTATAAGAAAGTGCAGTTATAAAACCAAAATTCTGACCGAGTATTGTTGCACCGTCACCGAACGAGATTGAAAAATTACTGTTCATCGGAGCTTTAATTGATTTGGGGGACCAGGTATTGTTCAACGATTTTGCAAATCCCAATATTTCATCCGAAGAGTAATTTTGAGTTGTCAGCTTCGAAGGAAATGAAGATGGAAGAGCGCGTGTACCATCATCGATACCGAGCCAACCGGTTTTTGCTCCTTGATATGTGCTAAAACTTTTCAACGAAGTGGCAGATGCGTACGAATAAGATAGATTGACGCGTAAAGTCAATTTGCTAGGAAAATCAATCGTGTTGATCTTTACCAATCCACCGGAAAAATCACCCGGTACATCCGGTGTGAATGATTTCATAATTACCATATTATCCACCAAGTTTGAGGGAACCAAATCGAAGGCGAAAGATTTTTTGTCCGGTTCGGTGCTTGGCAGAATCGTATTGTTCAATTGAGCATTACTATAACGTTCACTTGTCCCTCGAATAAAAATAAATTTATTATCGATAAGTGAAATTCCTGTAACTCTTTTAAGAGCATCTGCCGATGTTGCATCGGGAGATTTTCTGATCTGTTCCGCCGTTATTCCATCACTTATAAAAGATGATTTTTTTTGTTGATTGAGTAAAGCCGATTCGTAAGAATTATCCTGTTTAGCCGTGACAACAACCTCCTGCATTTCAATCATATCCGGCTTTAATGAAATGTTCGCTATCGTAACCTTATCAGTTTCGACAACGACATCTTGTATTTTTTTCGAAGCGTATGAAATGAAACTAACGACAAGAGTGTAATTCCCCGGTTCAACATTTCTAATAAAATACTTTCCTTCGAGATCCGTTGCAGCGCCGATTGATGTCCTTTCAATTAAAACGTTTGCTCCGATTATTTCTTCTCCGGTTTTGGAATCAACTACTCTGCCTGTGATAGCACCTCTTTGCTGTCCGAATACTCCAGCTGCAAAAACCAAAATTGTAAAGATTAGTATTAATATGAATTTCATTTTATCTCCATGATTGATTGTCTTAAACTGGTTCAACTTACTAATGCAATATTAAGATGGAGTTAAGTCTGTATTAAAAAATTGTTAAGATTTTTAAAAGAAGGATTTTGTGTAACTACTGATAGATGTTTTACAACCTTCGGGGTTGAGCAATTTGCGAGCTTGTTCTAAAACCTCAAAATTACAAATCGAAAAGTAATAAAGATTCCATCCCGACAAGTCGGGATGGAATCTTTTAATTGAATCGATTCCACTTTTAACCCATTTGAAGTTGAAAGCTGAATCTTGTCCCTTCACCTAATTTACTTTCAACTTCTATTTTGCTGTTGTGTGCTTCGAGAATATGTTTGACAATTGCCAGCCCCAAACCTGTTCCTCCGGATTCTCTTGAGATATCCGTATCTACTCGATAAAACCTTTCGAATAATCTTGGCAGGTGTTCTTCAGAAATGCCTAAGCCGTTATCTTCAACGGTAATCATAACATTTTCATTCGCCCGTTCAAATTTTATTTTTATCGAAGTCTCATCCGGATTGTGACGAATAGCATTTTCAACTAAGTTCTGAATGACTTGAGATAATCTTGACCTATCTCCGTACACCTGTGGATCATACATTTGATCTGAAATAAGTTCAACAGCCGTTTTTTGTTGTTTGTTCAGTACTTGGATCTTTTCAATTTCCTGTGAAAGAAATTCCTTAAGATTAAAGTATCTAAAACTTAATTTCATTTCTTTTGATTCAATCCTGGAAATGTCGATCAGATCATTTAATAAAGCACTCAGTCTGTCAAGATTAAGTTTCGCTTTGATCAGATATTGTCGACTGACACTCGGATCCTCAATCGCTCCATCGATCAACGTTTCGAGAAATGCTTGAGTTGAGAAGAGCGGTGTTCGAAGTTCGTGGGATACGTTTGCAAGAAATTGAGAGCGGACTTTTGAAAGTCTGTCGAGTTCTTTAATGTCATCGCTGACCTTTTGTGCAAGCAGATTTGCCGAATCTGCAAGTAAGCCAATTTCATCTTTTGACTTCAATTGAATACGGTGATCAAAATTCCCTTTTCGAAATTCTTCTAAATCCTCTACGATTTTTTTTATCGGCTTTGATATCCGGTAAGATATCCACTTGCTAAGAACAAAGACTAACAGCAAAACAAGAATTCCAATAAATAAAATTTTTGTGCGTACATCGCTCAGCATAGAATTCAATTTATTTAGTGCGATGCTGATTCTTACAAAAGATAAATCTTTTAAATAAGGTTCATCTGATGAAATTTCTACCTTCTTGGCTATATAGAGGTATTCAACATTTGTGCTTTGACTTGTTCGTTCATCGGTCCCAATTTTATGCGTGGATGCTTTTATGATTTCGGGACGCGTGATATGATTTTCAAGTTTATAGAGTTGCGGCAGTTCAAAGTCGGTATCAATAATTACTTTGCCGGTTTTATCTATCAAAGTAATTCTTTGCTCCCCCTTTATAACTAGACTCTTAAGTTCGTTATCAAGGTTTTCAATTCCTTTACCTGCATATTCTTTCAAAGCAAAGACAACGAAATCAATCTCGCGCGTAAGTTCACCTTTGATTTTTGCTTTTAGGTACGATTCGATTGACAAACTGCTTGTGATTCCAAGTACTATGACAACAGAGGATGCAAATAGAATATAAACAACGGTTAATTTTGTCTCGATTTTTCTGAACATACTATTCTCTGAATCTGTATCCGACTCCTTTTATTGTTTCTATGCGATCACCATACTCCAATAATTTTTCCCGAATTTTTCGGATGTGAACATCAATAGTTCTGGCGCCTACGTAAACATCGCTTCCCCAAACTGAATCGAGAATCATTTCGCGGGAAACGATACGCTCTTTGTTCTTCACTAAAAACAACAAAGTTTCAAACTCTTTTTTGGGGAATGAAATTTCTTTGCTCTTGATTTTTACTGTATAATTCTTCGGATCGATTTCAATATCATCTAAAATCAAAATTTCTTCCTTAGAAATTTCTGTCTGCTCATTCCGTCTTAAAATGGTTTTTACTCTTGCTAAAAGTCTTCTAATACTGACGGGTTTGATCAGATAATCATCTGCACCAATTTCAAGTCCAAGGACTTCATCAATTTCAGTGTTTTTTGCGGTGAGAAAGATAATTGGAATATCTCTTGTCTCGGGGTTTTGTTTTAATTTTTTGCAGGTCTCGATCCCATCGAGTTTTGGCATCATAACATCGAGAATTATCAAATCGATATCCTTGTTCGCTTTTCTTATTGCCTCAATTCCATCGAAGGAAATTGAGACTTCGTATCCTTCTTTATCCAGATTATATTTAAGGACTTCGACAATATCTTTTGCATCATCTGCAATCAGAATTTTTTTTGGCATACGGCTATAGTCTTTTTATTAATTTAATATTTTAGTCGTGTACAAACAATTATTGAAATGTTATGATTAGCTTGAGTGGAATCTATTTATAGTATTGTGAACAATATCTTAGTTTTTTATGTC